>NZ_JBXASS010000015.1:0-63929 GCF_058809565.1 Dermacoccus sp. MPR-E5
GGCGTTGGAACACGCCGTGGACACCCGCGCCCGAGCGGGCGTCGACGTGGCCGGCTGCATCGTCCACAGCGACCGCGGGTCCCAGTTCCGGTCCCGCAAGTACCTGCGCGCCCTGTCCCGGCACGACCTGCTCGGATCCATGGGACAAGTCGGCTCGAGCGCGGACAACGCCGCCATGGAGAGCTGGTTCGCACTCCTGCAGAAGAACGTCCTGGACCGCCGAACCTGGGACACCCGCGACCAGCTGAGGCTGGCCATCGTCACCTGGACCGAACGGACTTACCACCGCCGACGACGCCAAGCCCGCCTCGGCAAGTTGACCCCCATCGAGTACGAGACCATCATGACCACAGCGGCCACCCAGGCCGCATGACCAACATGTCACCTATCCGTGCAGCAGTCCCCACCAAGAGCGGCGCCGACCTGATCGACACGCTCAACAAGACCCAGGAGTGGCTCATCTGCTCACTCGTTCACAAGTTCCGCGCCGCTGACAATGACAAGAACCAGGACGAGGCGGCGGGTGACTTCATCAAGGAACTGAGCGCCTCGATCCCGAAGGACTTCTCGGCCAAGGGCAACCTGTTCGTCTTCGTCGACGAAGCCCACCGCCGCACTCAGTCCGGCAAGATGCACACCGCCATGAAGCAGCTGCTCCCGGGTGCCATGTTCATCGGCTTCACCGGTACGCCGCTACTCAAGGCCGACAAGGCCACCAGCATCGAGACGTTCGGCTCGTTCATCCACACCTACAAGTTCGACGAAGCGGTCGAGGACGGCGTCGTGCTCGATCTGCGCTACGAAGCCCGCAACATCGACCAGCACCTGACCAGCCCGAAGAAGATCGACCAGTGGTTTGACATCAAGACCAAGGGCATGACCGACCTCAGCAAAGCCGAACTCAAGAAGCGCTGGGGCACGATGCAGAAGGTCGTCTCTAGCGAGCCTCGAGCCAAGCAGATCGTCAACGACATCTTGCTCGACATGGAAACCAAGCCCCGCCTGATGAACGGGCGCGGCAACGCCATGCTGGTCGGAGCCAGCATCTACCAAGCGTGCAAGTTCTACGACCTGTTCGTGGCCAGTGGCTTCAAGGGCAAGTGCGCCATCGTCACCAGCTACGCTCCCAACGCCAGCGACATCTCCAAGGAAGACTCCGGCGAGGGTAAGACCGAGAAGATCCGCCAGTACGACACCTACCGCAAGATGCTGGCTGACTACTTCGACCAGCCCGAAGACGTCGCCGTCACCCGAGTCGAGGAGTTCGAGAAGGCGGTCAAGAAGCAGTTCGTCGAGAACCCAGGCCAGATGCGCCTGCTGATCGTGGTCGACAAGCTGCTCACCGGCTTCGATGCACCGAGCGCCACCTACCTCTACATCGACAAGAAGATGCGCGACCACGGGCTGTTCCAAGCCATCTGCCGCGTCAACCGACTCGACGGCGACGACAAGGACTACGGCTACATCGTCGACTACCAAGACCTGTTCAACTCACTCGAAGATGCGATCACCGACTACACCTCGGGTGCGCTCGACGGGTACGAGAAGAAGGACATCGAGGGTCTGCTCTCTGACCGTGTTGAGAAAGCGCGCCAAGATCTGGACGAGGCGCTGGAAGCTGTGCGGGCGCTCGTCGAGCCGGTGCCGAATCCGAAGAACACGGTCGACTACTTGCGCTACTTCGCGACCGTCGACGCCGACGGCGAGCTCCTGAAGAACAACGAGCAGAAGCGCGTCGCCTTCTACAAAGCCGTCACTGCCGTCACTCGCTGCTACGCCAACCTCGCCAACGAGATGACCGAAGCCGGCTACACCGACGCCGAGGCTGCGGCCATCAAGCACGAGGTTGCCCACTTCGTTGACGTCAGGGCTGAGGTCAAGCTCGGCGCTGGCGAGGATGTCGACTTCAAGCAGTACGAAGCCGGCATGCGCCACCTCCTCGACACCTACATCCAAGCCGACGACTCCGAGGTGGTGTCCGAGTTCGACAACGTCGGACTGGTCGACCTCATCGTCAAGCTCGGTGCTGGAGCGATCGACACGCTGCCAACGGGCATCAAGAAGGATCCCGAGGCCGTCGCCGAAACGATCACCAACAACATGCGCAAAGTCATCATCGACGAGCACGCCACCAACCCGGCGTACTACGACAAGATGAGCGCCCTGCTCGACTCGATCATCGAGGCTCGCCGCAAGGCCGCAATCGACTACAAGCAGTACCTCGCGTCACTGCTCGATGCCGCGAAGCAACTCGGCAGCAAGGGATCTGACCAGGCATACCCGGAGTGGGTACACAACGGAGCGCAGCGAGCCCTGATCGACTTCAGCTTCCCAGACAAGGCCCTGGCGATTGATGTCGATACTGCGGTTAGGACGTCGAAGCCACACAACTGGGTCGGCAACGCTATGAAGGAAAAGGTCGTGCGCCGCGCCGTTGCCCGAGTGCTGCCTGACGGATTTGACCGCCTGGATGAGCTGTTCGATCTTGTAAAGGCGCGTGATGAATACCGCTAACGCCTACCTGACCGTCCGAGGGATCGACATTGACGTCATCTACAAGGACATCAAGAACCTGCACATCGGCGTTTACCCGCCGCTTGGTCGAGTCCGTGTGGCCGCGCCCACTCGACTTGACGACAACGCTGTACGGCTAGCCGTCATACAGCGGTTGCCGTGGATCAAGCAACAGCGCCAGCAGTTCAAGGACGCGGAGCGGCAATCCGAGCGCGAGATGGTCGCCGGAGAGTCTCACTACGTCTGGGGCAACCGGTATCGACTTAAGACCATCGAGCGCCCCGGAGGCACTCATTTTGAGATCGACGGCGACCGTCTCGTGCTCTATATCCCGCCGGGGCGTGACAGCGCCCAACGCCGCACTGCCCTCGATCGGTGGTACCGCGAACAGCTACGCCACGTGCTACCCGACGTGATTGCCACGTGGGAGGACAAACTTGGCCTGTCGGTGCCGAAGTGGTCGATCCGACGGATGAAGACGAAGTGGGGCTCGTGCAACCGGGAAACCCGGCACATCTGGTTCAACACTGAGCTCGCCAAGAAGCACCCCGACTGTGTGGAGTACATCGTCGTCCACGAGATGACCCACTACCTCGAACGGGGACACGGCGAACGGTTCACGAAACTGATGGATCGAGAACTGCCCGATTGGCGGAGCCGCCGCGAACGACTGAACCGCGAACCGTTGGCCGAGGACACCCGGGGTCGTAAGGACGAGGCCTGATGGCAAGCCAGGTCATGAAGGCTCTGCACGGGTAACCTCGGGCCCATGCCCCAGTGCAAGCCTCGCAAGAAAGACCTCCCCCACGGTTTCGAGCCGGCCTCGAGCTCAGCCTGGATACTTCGCCGTGCCAGCACCGGCGAAGGCTTCCTGTGGCAGGGCCAAACTCACGACGGCCCTGAGGGGCAGCTGTGGCACTGCACGGCCGATGGGTGGGCGAGCGAAGCTCGTCCGAGTGCGATGCCCGACGAAGTGAGCGTGTTCGACGTCCCGGCGAACGTCGCGATGTGGGTGTGCGGATTCCCCGAGGACGAGGTGCTGCACCGACTCCGCACGGCTGGCGACGGAGAGCCCGACGAGCACGACTGGGCCTTCTCCACCAAGCAGTTCGAGTCGCAGGACGACGAGTTCCCTGGCTCCTGGGAGGCGTCGGCACGCCGGTATGTATGTGTCGACGGCAGGCGAGTCCAGTTCGCCGAACCCAGCGGGGCCCCGTTCCTCACACAGAATGACGCGCCCGTGGGCGTCACACTCGCCACGTTCCACTGGGGAAGCGAAGACGGCATGATGAGCGGCGCATCCAGCTGGACCCTCACCCAGGTCAGCCCCACCCGCGCCATCGCGAGCGCCGACGGTGACGCCACCGCCCCGCCCGTCGAGATGGCCCTCTCCTCCGAGCGCCTCGCCGAGGTGGTCGCGCGCTGGCTGGCTGACGTCGAAGGTGGCACGATCGGAGTGCCGTTGGCCGCAGCGATCGAGCTCGAACCCTTCGACCTCGCCGGGCAGTTGCCCGACGCCGAACGTCGCTCGTGGGAGAGCCTCCTGGCCGATCTGCGCTCCGGGTACGGCACCACGCTCAAGTGCACCGTCGCCCTCGACGGCGACGATCGGGAACACCTACGCAACATCCTCGCCGAGGATGACGAGTACCGCGCGATTCGCGACGCCCTGGCGAACCCGGCGAAGCACGATGAATGGCTGCGGGCCCAGCTCCAGCAAGACGATCCCTACGACCTGGACGACTGATCCACGGCCGTCAGCGTTGCTGTCGGCGTTCTCTCCTCGGCGCGCCAGGGCCGTAGTCGAGTTGCGGGTCGCGTCGAGCTGACCGCACGATCTCGTCGAGGTCGGCGTCGCCGGCGTCCTCCCAGTACGCCGCATGGCCCATGGCAGCGATCGTGCCCAGCCTTTCCGCCGGGTAGAGGACGCCACCACGTTCGACGATGCGGGCCATGCCGTTGCCCAGACCCACGACATAGCGCCCGTCGCCCATGTTCGCCGTGAGCTCGACGGCGTAGAAGTCCCCCGCGAGCCATAGGCAGCCTTGGGCTCCGTCGCAGTCGAGTTGCCCGCACTCTCCGCAACGGCGCACCAGGCCCGACGCGACGCGACGCGCCTCCCCTGCGTCGAACTCATCGACCCGCGTGACGGCGCGGACCCACGACACGTCGCCGTCAGAGACCACGTCAGCCGCGTGGAGTTGCACGACCTCGCCGACCGTGACGGGAGCGCCGGCGTCCGCCGTCCACGGTTCGTGACCCCACACCCAGACGGCGTCACCACTTGGCACGCGCAGTTGGAGGAAGCCGTCGACGACCGACAACACCTCCGCCTGGGCAGGATTGCTCGACGCATGCACCGACCGCATCCGAGGCGGGCTCATCTCGTGCCCACCCCCGACCCAGCACTCGTGGTCGGGGCCGTACCCATTGATCCTCGTGATGTCCACTCGTCGACCTCTCGTCTCTCTCGGCGCGCGGGGCGCGCGGGGCCCTGGCCGTCAGGCCGGGTTGCTCTGCGTTCCTGACGTGTCTGTCAGCTCCGCCACCGCATCGAACGCCAGGGCGCGGGCAGCGGGCGTGTAGTCCTGCCCCGATCGTCGCAAGCGCCAGTTCTGTTCGACGTGCTCGAGCATGCGCATCATGGGCCACACGCACGGGCCGATGTCGCGCCAACTCGGCGGTGAGCCGTCGGGCATGCGCCATCCCACGTCCGCGATGAGTTCGCGGATCATCTCGTACGTGTGCTCCTGCGGAAAAGCTGAGGCGACGAGCAGCGCGTAGAGCGTTCGCGCGCAGGCCTCGAACTCGTCGGCTTTCGCCGGCACCAGCGCGGCAGCGAGGTCGCGCCACAACTGCTCCAACTCGCCCGCAGCGATCGCCTTCGCGACCACCTGGCCACGCTTCGTCAGCACGAACTCGCCGCGATAGTGACGCGCGTAGCCCATCGTCTTCAACGACTCGTGCAGCGCCCTCACCGGCACGACATCCATCTCTCGACGGCTACTGCCGTGCGTCCAGATGCCTAGCGCGTCGACGATCCTGCCGACGGTGTCAGGCTTCAGGTAGCCCGCCTGCGTCAGCGGCAACGCGCCCTCCGCGAGCATGCCGATGAGCGTCACCCACGAGCGCAACGCGTCGGCGCGCTCTGCGTCCGTCGGTTCGACACGCTCCTTGCGAGCCCGCGACACCGAACCGAGCAACACCACCTGCGCACGCGGCGACGCCCGCCGCATCGTCTGGCCGAGCATCGAGGACGGATCCACCGCCCCCTCTTCAGCGATCCTCTGAAGAGCCTCCTTCTCCTTCGACAGCACGATGATCGCGGCGTTCGCCTCGTCGACCGAGAAGCGCGCCGGATCCCAGCCCGGCGGCACCCACTCGGCCAATTCCCGTGGCAAGGTGCGCGCCTTGTGCCCCTGGACGAGTTCGTTGTACTGCCACGGTCCGCCCGAATCCTCCAACGGGCACGCGTTACGACCGGCAACGCACTCCGCGAGCGGACCGTCGCCGTCAGGTGCACCGCTCGTCGCGAGCTCGACGACCTTCTCGACGTTGATCGTGTGCACCCAGTCGTCACCGAAGTCGTACACATAGAACACGCGATCGCCGGGAGCGCGCAGCACCTGATCGAGCACGACCTCGGTCTCGACGCCGGACGCTTCGTCGAGGTCGTCACCCGTCTCTACGTCTGCCACGCTCGCGAGGAACGGCCCACGCCAGACATCCTTCTTCGGCCCGAGCGTGAACCGGTGCAGATGGGCGTCCGCCCAGCCGAGCGTCGCCTGGAGGACGTCGTGGAACTGCGCCATCGTCACGTCGCTGCGCACCTCGATACGGCGCCAAACAGCCGGTTTGACCTCGTCGACGTCGACGCGGACGGTGAGGAGCCGCACGCCGTCACGTGCAGGCGGCAACGTCACCCTCGGCCGCGGCGGTGGTGGCGTGAAGAACCTTCGCGCGATGCCTTCCGTCGAGCCTGCGGGCGCGCCCGCTGCGGGAAGGCCGAACGCCGCACCGGGCATGCTGCCGGCGCCTGACGCCTGCTGGTCGCCCCCGGCCTGCGGTGGCAACCCGAGCTCACGGGCAACGTCAGGCCAGTTCTCCTCATCGTTCAACTGCTCACGAAACGACTGGATGAACGCCTCGACCGACGGGTCGTCAAAATCAGCCATGCCCCATCGTGTCATCGCGGCCCCGGTTCGATGGGACAGCCGTCGCGACCTTCGCCACCCCGGTCACTCTCAACGAGAACCGAGGCTCCGCGATCAGCACATGACCCGGCGCTCCGAACGGGTCAGACACCGATAAGGGCGTTCTTCCCGATAGCCCGCTCAGCAGGGAGCGACCTGGCACGATGAGGCGAATGGAATACTTCAACCCGCCTCCTGGCTGGCCCCCGACGCCCCACGCCTGGCGACCGTCCCAAGGTTGGCAGCCGGACCCTCGCTGGCCAGACGCCCCCGCAGACTGGCCCTTTTGGGTCGACGAATCCCGACGCCCTGTCGCTGGACCCGAGGGCCTGTATGGCGCGGAATCATCTCCCTCGTGGCGCGATGCCCGTGAACGAATCGGCGGCGCCCTCCGCTCCCTCGACGCCAATACGGCAGAAGCCAGACGCGCGGCGGCGAGCACGGCGGCGGAAGCCACGCGAACGGCCCGAAACACGGCCGCGAACCTGCGCCAGCGCTACGAGAACCGGGGCGCAGACGACCAGGCCCCAACTGTTCCAGAGCCAACGCAGCCCGTGACGCAAACCCGGGCTCACAACCTGCCGCAGTCGATCCCACGCTCCTGGCCCCGTCAGACACCAAGTGGGGCTACGGTGGCGGCCTCGTCGACGGCGTCAACCGCCAACCGAACGGGCCTTCTGAAAAAGGTCGGAATGGGAGGCGCTGGTCTCGTCCTTGTCTCATTGCTCGTCGCGCAGTGCAATGGCGGCTCAGGCGCCAGTTCGAATCCGTCAGTCTCCGCGTCATCGGCTACGACAACCGCCACTCAGTCGAGCGTGGCGCCATCTCGGACAACCCCCACGACGAGCACCGCCGCCAGCACGGCGAGCACGGCCGAGACCAGCCAGGAACGAGATACCTCGGACAGCACGCGTTCCCGAACAACACCCGTCACCCCGCGGGCCGCGACAACGCGATCAACAGCACCGACTCGCAACGAAACGCCCGCGACCAGCGAGCCCATTGCACCCGTGGTGCCGCAAAGGACGGACGAGCCCGACACCCCAGACGCCGAACCCACTGGCTCCGCCAGCTACAGCAACTGTAGGCAGGTCAAGGCAGCAGGGGCTGCTCCGCTCTACGCCGGCCAACCTGGGTACAGCCGCAAGCTCGATCGTGATGGAGACGGAGTCGCCTGCGAGAAGTGATCCTCATCCGAGAAATCGCAAACCCGTGAGCGTTCGCCAGACTGAGGATAGAGGTGCATGCCGTAACGCTGACGCGGGCGCTACTCGGCCAGCGAGCCGTACCTCAACACGTGATCGTCAGCGCCGCCCGAACACTCGGGCAGGTGCAGTTCGATGAGTTTCGCGAGCGTCAGCACGTAATGGCGCGCGCAGAAGAGTTGCGCGTCGCCGCCGCCGGCGTGCTCGGCGAACACGACGTAGTGCGTCGGGGTCTCGGTGCACACGCACTCGTTCCACGTGCAGCGGGTGCTATCGCCGTCGTCGAACTCGTCGAACCCGGTGTCGCCCAAGTCGAGTTCGTGCGTCACGTTCGTCATGCCAGCTCCTTCATCGTCGCTTCGACAGCGCCGACGCCGCGCGCCAATTCGTCACGCGTCAGTTCCTCGTCGGTGTTGAACCAGCGCGCCCACTTCAACCGGAAATCCTGCTCGGCACGCCTGCGCGCGACGCTCGTCTCGGCCTCTTCGGCGCGGAACACGAAGCTCGCTCCGTCCGCATCCGTCGACACCGTGACGAACGAATCCTCCACGGGCACAGCGATACCCGACACCATGCCTTGTGCGCGCACGGCTATCCACCGGCGAGACGCGGGTACATCGTCCGCGAACTCGTCGGCGACGAACGGCGCCACCTCACCCCATGCGAGCGCCCGCTCGACGGCGAACGCTGACACCTGACCGCCCCCTTCGGAGTAACCCCACACGTACGCCGAGCCGACACCGCCGTCCGCCGTCGTGAACCACGTCTGCGCCGACTCGACGTCGGGCTTCACCGCGAGCCACTTCACGACGATCTGCGATGGATCGTCGTCGGACGTCTCGTGGTACTGGTGCAACAGGCCGTCCTCATCCTGCGCACGCTTGGCCTCGAGCCAGCCAGCCGCGTCGAACGCGACGATCTCGAACGGCACGAGCGGCTTCGGCGAGAGCCGTGCCACCCACTCGCGAATCGCCGCAACACTGTCGAACACCGACAGCAGCGCTGTCTGCTCGCCCATCGCGACGACGTCAGCCTCCGCGCGCTCGAGTTGCGAGTCGACGTCGTCGCCCGCCCACTCATCGCTACGCGGCTCCGACGCCATGAGCGCATCACGACGCTGCAGCCACGCGAACCATGCGACGAGCGGCTGTGCATCGTCGCCGGTCTCGAACGTCAGGTCGTCGCGGAACTTGACGACCGCCCCTGCGTCATGGCACACGAACGTCGGCTCGCCGGCCGGTCCGCCGTCGACGGATGCGAGGCACAGCTCGTACGTGACGAGTTCGCGCTCCTCGTCGTAGGCATCGAGACGCCACAGCCCCGGCAGCTCCACCGCGTCCGCGTCGTCGTCTTGACTGGTGACGGCGATGAGATCCGACGGCGTCACCCGCGCCCACTGCGGCTGCTCACCCTGCGGCCACCAAGCCTGCTGCGGCCCGGCCTCCTGCACCCGACGCGCCTCACCCCACGTCACACTCACGCCATCCACCCCTCGTCGCTCGATGACCGACTCATTCGGCCCGCTCACAACGTAGCCCCCAGCGGTGACAACCCCCACACCATCGCGATGGAGGGCTCTTGATCGGGGCGCAGCAGACCTCGTCATCAGCGGCCAGCGCCGAACCGCGAGACACGAACACCCCCGCGCCTCGCCGCGCTCCCGCCGGGCCCCGCTAGGTGGGCGCGGTAAGTATGAGTTCGGTTGTAAGTTCAGCCCCCACAACCCCGATGAAGAGCTGTGGACCGTTGCAGCGCGACGCTCTTGCCTTGAACTCATGATCCGCCGCGCACTATGAGTTCAGCTTTGAGCCCCTCAGTCAGGCACCTCGACGAACGTCGTCACCGTCGTGACGGCGGGTCGGCGCGGCGTCGAGCTGAATCCGAAACCGGGCTCAGGGGTGACGTCCGCGAGCGCCCCGACGTCATCGCCCGCCCACGTGCCGCGCACGGCCGTGACGGCGCGCAGATCCTGCGCGAGATAGAACTCGCGACGCCCGTTTCCGGCCGTCCCCGCCGTGCGAACCCCCGGCATGAGCACGCGCGCGAACGGGTCGATCGCGCGCGCCGTGCCCGGGTGAACGAGCGCCCCACGAATCGGCCACAGCGGCCACGCGAGCGCGCGGCGGCGACCGAACGTCAGGCTCAGATCCAGTTCACCGGCGGCGATGTTCCACGTGAAACCAGCGCCCGTGGCGCCGTCGATCGCGACGTCGACGACCGTCACGTCGTCGAACTGATAGGTCGCACAGACGTATTCGGCCACCTCCCCGTTCGGGGCGAGCAGTTCCCGTCGCCCGTCAGGGTGTGCCACCATGACGTCCGCGAACGATCCCAACGGCGAGCGCGACCACCGTCCGACGACGAAACGTCGACCTGACGTCGTCCCCACGCCGGCGATGTGCCCGTCGAACCTGTCGCGTCTCATGCGTCCACCATCACTCATGCCCCCATCGTCCCTGTTCCGCCGCGCCACGTCACCCACCCCGACGTCGGGCACCCGCGATGTCGACGAAACGCCCAGGCAAGCGTGGGTGATCTCACGACGCTGCTGGTCGCAGCCCCCCCAGCGCGCCGGGGGATAATTCGACGGCACCCCCACCGACGAAACCGACGAAAGAGGCTTGATGTCGACGTCCCCCGCACCACGAGGTACCTACCGCGCGGAGGACGGCACGCCCGTCGAGTTCGCCGACGCCCTGAAGGTCTGGACGCGCATCGCCTACGAGCGGCTGCAGCAGGTCGCGACGCACTACAACGGCCTCATCACCTACAAGGAGCTCGCGCAGCACGTGCAGCGCGAATCGGGCATCCACACCTCGTCGACGCCGGCGAACATGGTCGGCAAGATCCTCGAACTGTGCGCCGTGCAGGCCGCCACCGCCGGCGACCCGCCCCTGACGTCGCTGTGCCTCAAGACCGACGGAACCGTCGGCACCGCCTACTGGCGCACGCCCATCGCCGAGGGCCTGACGATGCCCGAACTCGTCGGCGAACCCGACGTCGAAGCGGACGCCGCCGAACACCGCCTCATGTGCTACCGCGCCTACGCCACCGACCTGCCCGAGAGCGGCGGCGTCGCCCGCATCCCCGAACAGGTCATCGTGCGCCGCGAACGCGCCGACCGCGCCGCCGAACGCACCCGCGCCGCCAAGCGCGAGGACGAACCGCAGCCCGTCTGCCCGTCATGCTTCACCCAGCTGCCCGCCAGCGGCGTGTGCTGGCAGTGCGACTGAACCGCCACCAGGACGTGTGAACGCCCCGTCGACGGATGCCGTCGGCGGGGCGTCGTCCACCCGGGGCTGCAGGTGCCTCGGACTCAGACGTGTGTGAGTCAGGCGTGCTCGCGCTTACCGCGGAAGTGCTTGACGACGAAGAAGCCGATGATGCCGACGAGCAGGGCGATGCCGATCCAGTTGGCGTAGCGCTCGACCGACTTGTACTGGCTGCCGGCGATGTAGCCGATGAGGACGAACGCCGTCGCCCAGATCGACCCGCCGAGCGCGTTCCAGAACACGAACTTCACGTACGGCAACCCGCTCATGCCCGCGGCACCGGGGATGAGGGCGCGCAGCGCGGCGATGAAACGCCCGAAGAACACCGATTTGCCGCCGTGACGGCGCAGCGCGTCCTTCGCGTTCTCCATCTTGCGCTTGTCGAGCAGGCGGTCGGGCAGCTTGCTCAGGATCTGCTCACCCCAACGCTTGCCGACCTCGTAGCCGATCGAGTCGCCGATGACAGCCCCCGCGATCGACGCCACGAGCACCGCCCACACGGGCAACTTCCCCTGATTCGCGACGACCCCCGCGAGCACGACGCCGATCTCACCCGGCACGACCACGCCGACGAACGCCGACGCCTCGAGCGCCGGAAAGAGGAACGCGCAGACGAGGACGAGCCACGGCGGCAGGTTGAGGATGAACTCGAAGATCCTCGACACGAGGGCACAGCGTACGGCTCCACACTGGAAGGCGCCCGCGAGCGCCGCGCTGCCGCATCGGCCACGCATCGTGCGCGCAACTGCGACGCGCCCGGCGCCCACCCCGCCATCCGCGCCGCAGTTGCACGCGAACACCGTTGCGCGACAGGCTGGAAACAACCAGGTGGCATCAGCCACGACCCCGCGCGAAGGAGCACCGTCATGACAGCGAACACGTACGACGTCAAGGGCAAGGTCGTCATCGTGACGGGCGCCGGCACCGGCATCGGCGCCGCCATCACCGATGCGTTCCTCGACAACGGCGCCACCGTCGTCGTCGCCGGGCGCCGCAAGGAGAAGCTCGACGAGGTCATCGCCGGGCGCGACAACGCCCTCGCCGTGCAGACCGACGTGTCGAAGCACGACGACGTCGCCGCCCTCGTCAAGACGGCCGTCGACACGTACGGCCACCTGGACGTCGTCATCAACAACGCCGGCCAGCACGTCGGCGGTGACGTCACCGAGACGAGCGACGACGACTTCGCGGCCGCCTACGGCACCAACGTCGACGGCTTCTTCTACATGCTCAAGGAAGCGCTGCCCGAACTGGCGAAGACGAACGGCTCGATCACCGTCGTCACGAGCGTCAGCGGCATCGGCGGCGACTGGGGCCAGCCCGTCTACAACTCGACGAAGTACGCGCTCAACGGCCTCATCCAGAGCGCCGCCCTCGACTGGGGCGCCAAGGGCGTGCGCATCAACGGCATCGCGCCCGCCTTCACCAAGACGCCGATGACGGCCGACATGGCCGACAGCGACGACGACCTGCAGCCCTTCGTCGACCGCCTCGCGCTCGGCCGCGTCGGTGTGCCCGAGGACCTCGCCGGCATCGCGCTGTTCCTGTCGACCAAGGACGCTCAGTACATCACCGGCCAGATCATCCCCGTCGACGGCGGCACGACCGCTTCCAACGGCCAACCGCGCCGCTGACGCATCGGCGGCTCTCCCCGAGCGAATGACGGGGAGAGCCGCTGCGGTGCGCCGTTTCCGCGTTTTCGTCCGGTCGGACTCGACGGAGCGTCGCCTCGTCGGCTCGTCGACGCCGGGTTCGTCGGCGTTGGTGACGACCGCGTGTGGGTACTCGTCGGAGCGCATGCCGCGCCTTCTCGAGGCGAGCCAGCACGAACGTCGCGTGAACCTTGGGTACTGCACACGCCGAACCACCACGCGGCGCCCACGTGTGATGTGCTCATGGTGAACCCACAGGCAGCACGCTGACCCCGGGAGACACCATGGCCCGTACTCGCTCACTCACCCTCGCGTCGTTCGGTGCGCTGACGCTCGCCCTGGCGGCATGCGGCGGCTCCGGCGACACGACCGCCGACTCCACCCCACCCAGCGCGACGAGTACCTCGCCCTCACCGAGTTCCTCGACGTCAGCCTCCTCGACGACCTCGACGTCGACGCCGGCTGCTGCTACGTCGACATCGTCGTCCGCCACGTCGGCGTCCTCACCAGCTACCAGCGCGAGCGCGTCGTCAGGTCCCTCGGAACCGTCCGCGACGTCGCCCTCCCCGGCCGGTTCTTCGTCACGAGCATCGAACACCGCGCGATCGTCGGCCCCGGCCACCGTCGCTGGTGCCCCCACCGTCAGCACGACCGTCTGGCCCGACGCATCGTGGAACGTGCCGACCCTCGACAACGACGGCTGCAGCATGGGCTTCGATTCGTCCTCACCCAGCGCCGATGTGAGCCCCTACTCCAAGACCGGCAAGTCCTTCACGTGCGGGGCGATCGCCGCCGGTCTCATCGCGTGCCAGAAGGAGAAGTCGACCGGAAACGTGTTGTGCCTGCAGAGCCTCGAACAGAGGATGGCGGTTCGGTTCCCGTCGAACGTGTCGAAGATCCGGCCGCGTGACCCCGGCGAGCAGCCGACTCCCCTGCAGGTGAAGCTCGCCAACGGGGCGACGTGTTCTGCTGCGTCGCACGACCAGACGACGCACTACCAAGACCGTCGCAGCTGGCTTTACTGCGACAGCGCCGGCGACGCAGTGCTGTTGCTGCCCAAGGATTTCGACCCTACGAAGGGTGCTGGGCAGAAATACTTCGACAAGACCAACGCGACGTGGACGGCTCAGTACAGCGTCAACAACATGGCCCCGAAGACGGTGGCCGTGACGAATGTCGTCTACGCACCGTGACCGCGGTGCGACGTCATGGGCGGTGCTGACGCGCGCCGACCGCGGCGCCCGCGCTGCCCGGCAAGCACCGGCAGAAGACCGACGAAGAAGGCGCGCACGAGGGCGTTGATTCCAATTTGCGTGGGCCCATGAGATCACTGGATCCCACCTCGCAGGGTGAGTAGAACTACTCACGGCCGAGGGATGATCTAGACGTCTGCATCACGCGCATGGAAGGACAAGTGACGTGGCGAAGAACCAGGACAAACGTGGCTCGAACGACGACCCGGGCCCGTCGGTCAAGGACGACGAGATGTACGAGGCGCTGCGGCGCGAGGGCAACAGCAAGGAGAAGTCGGCCCGCATCGCCAACGCGGCCGCGAACTCGTCACGCAGCGCCGTTGGTCGCAAGGGCGGCGAGCACGGCAGCTACGACGACTGGACCGTCGACGAACTGCGTGAGCGCGCCCGCGAACTCGAGGTCGAGGGCCGCAGCACGATGACGAAGGACGAACTCATCGAGGCCCTGCGCGACGGGTGACGCCCGGCGCTCAGACGGCGGTTTCGACTGGACGCCCACCGTCTCGACTGCCTCTCGGCGGATCGCCCACCTCGGCGCGCCGTTCGGGCAGCCGAGCGCGAGACCTCGCTCTCACATGTCATGAGGCACTCAGCGGGCGTTCTGGCGGCGTGCCTAGGCTGGGGACAAATCCGTTGTTCTCCAAGCGAATCGGGGTCAGCATGAGCACCATCACGACGAAGATCGCCGACACGCTGGGCAAGCTGCCGGATCAGACGGCCGCCTTCCTCGCGGACGGTTACCTGTTCCAGAGCCGCGTCCGCGAGGCGCGCGGGCGCGACGCCGGCGACGGGCGTCCGCTCGGTCTGCGCATGCTCGGCAAACCAGCCCTCCTCGTGCGCGGGCGCGAAGGCGTCGAGCTGTTCTACGACACGACCCGCATGAAGCGTGACGGCGCGATGCCGCTGCCCATCCGCGGCCCTCTGTTCGGCAAGGGCGCCGTCCACGGCCTCGACGACGACGAGCACCGTCACCGCAAGGCCATGTTCGTGCGCATCGCGTACGACGACGCTCAGGTGCGCCGTCTCATGCCGTACCTCGAGGACGAGATGCGCAAGACGCTGGAGCGCTGGGTCGAGGCACCCGGCACGGTGTACGACGGCAGCGTCATCACATACGGACGGGCCGCGCTGCGCTGGGCCGGCATCCCCGGTGACGACGCCGAGCTCGACGTCTGGGCCGAGCGCCTCGGCCAGATCGTCGACGGGTTCGGCAAGAAGAGCCCCGCCCACGTCGAGGCGTGGCTCAACCGCCGCCGCTGCGACGCGTGGGCCGCCGACCTCGTCGCGCGCACGCGTCGCGGTGAGATCACGCCCGCCGAGGGCACCGCGCTCGCTGAGGTCGCCAAGCAGACCCACCTCGACGGCTCCCTGCTCGACGAGCACACGGCCGGAGTCGAACTGCAGAACGCCACTCGACCGACGATTGCGGTCGCGCGTTTCGCCGCCTTCGCGGCGCGTGCGCTCGTCGAGCATCCCGAGTACCGCGAGCGCATCGCGGGCGAGGTGGTTTCACGTGGAACGTTGCTCGGGAATCCGACGGCCGTCGCGTTCGCGCAGGAGGTGCGTCGCACGTCGCCGTTCGTCCCGATGCTGCCGGCGTTCGCGCGCGACACGTTCGAATGGGGCGGGCAGAAGATCCGCAAGGGCCAGCGCGTGCTCATCGACGTGCTCGGCACGAACACCGACCCCAGCGGCTGGGAGCGCGCAGACAGCTTCGAGCCGGAGCGCTTCCTCGGGGTCGAGGACGCCGAGCAGATCGAGAACTTCATCCCGCAGGGCGGCGGTGACGTCGCGACCGGGCACCGCTGCCCCGGCGAGAAGATCGCCGTGACGGCACTGTCGGTGACGATCTCCGGTCTGTGCACGCCCGGTGTCGAGATCGACCCCAAGGGTCTCGACTTTTCCTGGACGCAGCTGCCCACGATGCCGGGCAACGGCGCCCGGGTGCGCGTCACCCGTCAGGCCTGACAGGACGAGCAGATCCTCCGAATCGGACGCCGGGCCGGGCCGCCGCAGCGCGACTCGGCGCGGCGTTCGGCGTCTTGCCGACGGTGGGGGTTTCGCCGACGCCGGGCGGCAGCCGTCAGCCCCTGGCCGGCTGCGGTGCGCCGGGGTAACGCCAGTTGAAGACGACGTTGCCGGAGCCGTCGACGCACTTCGCCGGCGCGGCACCCTGCATCACCATGATGTCCGGATTGTGCGAGCACGTGTAGGCGTCGACGCGCGCCTCGCTGCCCTTGGCTGACGCGGGCGTCGCCTCGTACTTCTGCATGGCCGAGCGCGCTTCGACACACGTCACGCCGTGCCGGTCATAGATACGTGAGGACCCCGCGTAGCAGTCCGTGGCGTCGGGCCTCGACATCTTCTCCGGCGGCAACGAGGAGGCGGAGCCGCCCAGGTCGATCGAGGCGCGGCCGATGGGCTTGTCGGCCGAACCGGATGCGGCCGACGGCGCCGACCCGCTCGGCGTCGCGTCGGCGGCGTCACTCTTCGCCGAATCGGTGGCCTTCGACACGGCGTCCTCGACGGCGCCGCACCCGGTCAGCATGACGGTGAGCGCCGCGGCCAGCGCGACGCCTCCCCTGCGCATGTGGTTCATTTTTCTTTCCCTCCCCGTGGCTTGATCGGGAGATATCGTCGCAAAGACTGGCGTACACGGCCAATGTCGCCGTCGGCGTTTTCCCTGCGTTTCACGTGAAACATCGCTCATACTTCGCTGAGAACGCCGTGCCACGACGACCGAAGGAGGCCCCGTGCCTGAGGGCGACACCGTCATGTGGGCTGCGGCGCGCCTCAACCGCGCCCTGCTCGGGCAACGCCTGACGCGCACCGATCTGCGCACGCCGCGGCTCGCGACGGTCGATCTCTCGGGGCGCGAGTGCCTGCCCGTCGTCACGCACGGCAAACACATGCTGCATCGGCTCGAGGGTGGCGTGACGATCCACTCCCACTTCAAGATGGAGGGCCGCTGGAGCCTGCTGCCAGCCCCGTCGACCCTCCAGGGACGCGCCGCTGCCGGCGCCGAGGCCGACGTCCGACGCGCCGTCACCGCCCACACGACGCGGGCGCTGCTCTACACCCCGCGGACGCTCGCCGTCGGCTCGAAGCTCGGGGTGCTCGACGTCCTCGAGACCGCGCGTGAGGGCGACGTCGTCGGGCACCTCGGGCCCGATCTGCTCGCCGATGACTGGGACGGCGGCGGGCGCGGGCGGGCGCTGGACAACCTGCGCGCACAGCCCGAACGCCCGGTCGGTGAGGCGTTGCTCGACCAGCGGCTCGTCGCCGGTCTCGGCACGTTCTGGATCAGCGAGATGCTGTGGGTGCACCGCATCCTGCCGTGGACGCAACTCGCCGCGATGCCGGACGGGGTGCTCGAGGCGGTGCTCGACGACGCGCGACGCCTCATGCTCGTCAGCGGACGCACCGGGGTCCAATCGTCGACGGGTGACGCCCGCGCGGGGCAGGACCGCTACGTCCACGCCCGGTCGGGGATGGCGTGCCTGCGCTGCAACGACACGATCCGCGTCGCGATGGCCGGCGACCCCGGGCGCGAACGGACCCTGTTCAGCTGCCCGACGTGCCAGGGCGGTCTGGCACCGAACGACGACGGCCGGCCACAGGGCGTGCTGCGCGAGCGCAAGAAGACGGGCAAACGCGACAAGGGATGACGGTGCAACGTGGGGGTGCGGCATCCACCCTCACGGGTCATTGCCGACGGTGCTCGCGCGCGGGTAGCGTCCTGAGCAAGCCAGTGCTGCACCACTGTTCGCCACATTTTCCGGATCGCCCGACGTGCCAGGAGGCCCGCGATGACCGACAAGAAAACCGATCAGTACACCTTCACCAACCCCGTCACGCAGTACCCCTCGGACAACTTTCCCAAGCAGGAACTGACGTGGCCCGGGCTCGACGCGAAGCTGACGCCGAAGGCCGATCACGGCGAGGACACCTACCGCGGCACCGGCCGTCTCGAGGGTCGCAAGGCACTCGTCACGGGGGCAGACTCCGGCATCGGGCGCGCCGTCGCCATCGCCTACGCGCGTGAGGGCGCCGACGTCGCGCTCAGCTACCACCCGCGCGAGGAGAAGGACGCCGCCGAGGTCGCGAAGCTCGTCGAGGACGCCGGGCGTCAGGCCTACTTGCTGCCGGGCGACATCAGCGAGGAGGCGACCGCGCGTCAACTCGTGCGTGACGCCGTCGACAAGCTCGGTGGGCTCGACATCCTCGTCAACAATGCCGGCTTCCAGCAGGCGCAGGCCGACATCGCCGACATCACGAGCGAGCAGTTCGACCAGACGCTCAAGACGAACGTCTACGCAATGTTCTGGATCACTCAGGAGGCGCTGCCGCACATGCCGGCCGGCTCCACCATCATCAACACGACCTCGATCCAGGCCTACGGCCCGAGCGAGCACCTGCTCGACTACGCGACGACGAAGGCCGCGATCAACACGTTCAGCAAGGCTCTGGCTGCGCAGCAGGGGCCGAAGGGCATCCGCGTCAACGCCGTCGCACCGGGCCCGTTCTGGACGCCGCTGCAGGTCTCCGGCGGGCAGTTCCAGGAGAACATCCCCGAGTTCGGCCAGAACACGCCCCTCGGGCGCGCAGGCCAGCCCGCAGAGCTCGCAGGTGCGTACGTATACCTCGCGAGCGCCGAGTCGGGATACGTCTCCGGCGAGACGCTCAACGTCAACGGGGGCATGGTCAGCCCGTGACCGCGGCGGCCCTTCTCTGAGCTCGTTCGTCGCGGCGCCCCCTCACGTCAGGGGGCGCCGCGATGGCGTGAGAACCGCGTCGTTCCGGGGTTGTCGGTGTTCACTCGTACGGTGAAGTCATCGCCGCAGGAGACGGCGACGCGCCGCTCACGAGGTGGCGCGCGACCAGCAACGGGAAGTGGCTCACATGCCTGCACCGAGCGTTGTCCCCCCGCCCGCGCGGCGCGGTTTCGCCGTCGTCGACGTGGAGACGAGCGGGCTCGACCCGCTGCGGCACCGCGTCATCGAGGTGGCGGTGACGCAGCTGACGCCGTCAGGAGGCCTGGAGCGCGAGTGGAGTTCGCTCGTGCGAGCCCGCGGGGGCACCGGGCCCGTGCACATCCACGGGTTGAGCGATGACGACGTGCGCGACGCACCCGGTTTCGCCGACCTGGTCGACGAACTGAGCGAACTGCTCGATGGGCGCATCCTCGTCGCCCACAACGCGGCGTTCGACTGGGCGTTCCTCGCTGCGGAGGCGCGCCGCGCCGGGCGTGAGCTGCCCGTCAGCGAACGCCTGTGCACGTGGCATCTCGCGCGGGGGCTCGAGCTGCCGACCGACAACCTGCGTCTCGGCACGCTCGCCGAGTACTGGAGCATCCCCGTCGAGAACGCGCATCGCGCCGGTGACGACGTGCGCGTGCTCGTCGAGGTGCTGCGACGCTGTCTCGACGAGGCGGGGCGCCGCGCTGCGCCGCTGCCGCTCGAGGAGTGCGCCGCGCTGCCGCGATGGTGGCGCACGCAGATCCGGTGGCAGCGGTTGCGTCGGCGGCTGCGAAAACGGCGGGCCGGGCGGCGTCGATCGTCGCGCTGACTAGACTCGGGGCATGTCTGACGCTGATCGCGAGGTCGCCCTCGTCGCCTCCGACATGGTGGTGCTCACCCTGCGCGACGACGAACTGCACGTCGCGCTCATCCGGCGGGCCGCCGCGACGGAGCGAGGCAAGTGGGCGCTGCCGGGCGGTTTCATGCGTCGCGGCGAGTCGGCGGAGCAGGCCGCCTATCGCGAGCTGCGTGAAGAGGTCGGCATCGCGGAGCGCGACGTCGTGCTCGAGCAGTTGCGCACGTACACCGAGGTCGAGCGCGACCCGCGGCCGGAACGCGTCATCGGCGTCGCGTGGACGGTGTTCGGCGCGCGCCTTCCCGACCTCGAAGCGGCGTCCGACGCGCTCGAAGCGGTGTGGGTACCGGTCGACGAAGCGCTCGGGATGCCGCTCGCGTTCGACCACCAGCGTATCCTCGCCGACGGCGTCGAACGCGCCCGCTCCAAACTCGAATACACCTCTGTCGCAACGGCTTTCCTCGACGACGAGTTCACGATGTCGCAGCTTCGCCACGTCTACCAAGCCGTGTGGGGCGGCTCGCTCGAACCTGCGAACTTCCACCGCAAGGTGTTGAGCGTCGACGGGTTCGTCGAGGAGACGGGCGACAGCCGCGTCGGGCGCGGGCGCCCCGCCAAGCTCTACCGCCGCGGCAGCGCCCAGACGATCTACCCGCCACTGACCCGCGCGTCGGTGCGCGAGGCGCGGGCGCGCAGCTGATCATGCGCCCGGCGCGGGGCGCAGCTGATCAGTCGCTACGACGCGCGACGAGAACGATGTCGGCCTGGTGGTGGGCACCGGCACCCTCGGTGACGTGGCGCTCCGACTCGAACTGCTCGATCTGCCACCCCTGACCGAGGCGGCCGATCACGTCGGCGATCGTGACGTAGGAGTCCGGGTCGAAGCCGTGCTCGAGCGCGCGATCGCGATCGACGTGTGCGTGGGCCACGACGATCAATGCGCCACGGGGGCGGACGAGGTCGCGAAGCGAGCGCTCGATCGACTGATCTTCGGTGCGCAGTAGAGCGGGATAGAAAACACTGACGAGATCGAGACCTTCGGGCGCCAAGGTCGCGTCGAGCAGCCCCGCGCACACCCACGTAATACGGGAGGCGACGTCATCTCCGCTTACTTCGGCTGCCGCGCGCCCCCGTTCCAGCGCAGGTGCTGCAACGTCGAGGGCCGTCACCTGCCACCCTTGCTCAGCGAGGTGGATGGCGTCAGCGCCCTCACCGCAGCCGACGTCGAGCGCTCGACCCGGGGATAAGTCGGCCAGCTGCTCCGTCAGCACCGCGACGAGCGCGTCGTTCGGGTTGCCTCTCCAGACCTGCTCGCCCTTCTAGACGTCGTGCCAGTTCATGTCATGCCCAGCAGGGCCGCTCGTCGCCGCGTCCGGCGTCGTTTCAGAGTGCATGTCACCATGCTCGCCGCCACTGCGTGATCGGACAATCTCTACGCGTCTATAAAATGCGCTAGCCACCCTGAGACAACGCCCGCACCGCATGGCCGATGCCTCCCGACGACCTCCGTGCGTGCAAATGGACCCGCGTGCATTTGCACGCACGGAGCAACCGATTCGTCCGCGACAAGACGCAGGTCGTACGGTTTTCTCGATGATCTCGCTGATTCCTGACTACCTCGCGGCGACGCTCGAGGCCTGCCCGCCCGACGCCCATGCCCGGAATGCCGACTACATTCCGGAACTGGCCCGCGTCGACTCGTCACTGTTCGCCCTCGCAATCGCCACCGTCGACGGCATGATCTACAGCGCCGGTGACGCCGAGGCGGAGTTCACCATTCAGTCGGTCAGCAAACCGTTCGTCTACGCGATGGCGATCGAGGATCGCGGCCTCGACGAGGTGCAGCGTCGCATCGGCGTCGAACCGAGCGGTGAGGCGTTCAACGAGATCAGCCTCGAGGCGGGCAGCAAGCGCCCTCTCAACCCCATGATCAACGCCGGCGCCATCACGGCGCACTCTCTCGTCGCCTCCCCCGATGACGACGAGTCGGCGCGCGTGCGACGCATCGTCGCCGGTCTGTCGGCCTTCGCCGGGCGCGAGCTGAGCATCGACAGGACCGTCGCCGAATCGGAATGGCACGACGCGCACCGCAACCTCGCCATCGGGCACATGCTGCGCAGCTACGACATGCTGACGGACGACCCGGACGTCGTCGTCCACGGCTACGTCGAGCAGTGCGCCGTGCGCGTGACGACGCGTGACCTCGCCGTCATGGCGACGACGCTCGCCAACGGCGGCCTCCACCCGGTGACCGGTGAGCAGGTCGTCAGCTCGCGCACGGCCCGCCAGGTGCTGTCGGTCATGCTGAGCTGCGGCATGTACAACGCCGCCGGTGACTGGCTGACGGCCGTCGGCATCCCCGCCAAGAGCGGCGTCGGGGGCGGCATCATCGGCGCGCTGCCCGGGCAGGTGGGGCTCGCGACGTTCTCGCCGCCGCTCGACGAGCACGGCCACTCGGCCCGAGGGGTGCAGGTCTTCGAGCGACTCAGCGAAGACATGGACATGCACCTCATGGACGTCCCGCCGCCTGCCCGCTCGGTCGTCCGACACTCCCACGTCGTTCCGCTCGGGCGAGGTTCGCGCGGCGTCGACGCGCACGTTTACGACCTGCAGGGCGACATCCGGTTCGCCGGCGCGGAGCGCGTCGTCCGGCTCATCAGCGACGAGCCGCCGACGACGAAGACCGTCGTGTTCGACCTCGTCGACGTCCACGCGCTCGACGAGACCGCGGCCCGCATGATCCTCGAGACGGTGCGGCGCCTCGCGGCTGACGGGCATGAGGTCTGGTTCGCCGGCCTCGATGACGCACCCCTCACCCATGGGCGGCTCGACGACGAAGGGTTCGACCTCGGGCGCGGGGTGCACGTGCGCATGGGCCGCGACCTCGACGATGTCGCCGAACAGATCATGAGGGCCTGAACCTCGCCGTTTCACGTGAAACAGGCACGAGGCTGTCGAGCGCTCGTCGTTCGAGGCTGTGCGCGTGTTTGGTGAGGTTCTTGATAGACCCGACAACTCCCGGCCGCGTGCATGCCGCTGCCGGGCCGTCGCGCCGTCAGACCTAGGGTGGGACGCATGTCCGAAAGCGATGCACGGCCCTTGCCACCAGGCCTCACCCCGGTGAGCCCTCGGCTGACGTCGGCGCGCCTGCTGACGCTCGCCATCGCGGCGGTCGTCGCCGGTGCCGGCGTCGCGGCCACGATGTTCTTCGCGCCACGCTGGGTGACGGTTGCCCTCGCCGTCGCGCTGATCGTCGCCGTCGTGTGGGTGGGCCTCGTCATCGCGCGTCAGGTCAGGCACATCGGGTACGCCACGCGCGACGACGACCTGCTCATCGTCAGGGGCGTCATGTTCCGTACGACGACGGTCGTGCCGTACGGGCGCATGCAGTACGTCGAGGTCTCGAGTGGACCGATCGCGCGGATGTTCGATCTTGCCACGCTCGAACTGCACACCGCGTCCGCGTCTTCCGACGCCACCATCCCCGGCATGCCACGCCACGACGCGGAGGCACTGCGCGATCGTCTCGCGGCGCTCGGCGAAGCGCACCTCGCGGGGTTGTGACGATGGCCGATACCCACACGCCCGACGACTCGGCCGCCACCCCCGGGCCGCCCGACGACACGCTCGCCGACGGAGCATGGCATCGCGTTCACCCGTTGACGCCAGTCATGAAGAGCGGCGCGTTTCTGCTCGTCGTCCTCGGTATCGGCATCTCCCGCGCCGAGGACATGCTGAAGGATGCTCTCAACGGCGCGGCCGGTGGCTCCTCGTCGTCGAGCAATGCCGAGACATACGCGGCGAGCCGCTGGCTCGTCGCGCTCGCCATTCTCGTGGGCGTGCTTGCCGTGCTGCTGCTCGCCAACTGGATCATGTGGCGCAAGAACGAGTTTCGCGTCGACGCCGACAGCTTGCAGGTGCGCAACGGCGTCGTCGGCAAGGCGCACCGCAAGGCGCGTCTCGATCGCGTGCAGGCCATCGACCTCACCCAGCCGCTACTTCCCCGACTGCTCGGGCTCGCCCAGCTCAAGTTCGACGTCGCCGGCGGCAGCGATTCCAACCTGACGATCGAGTACCTGCGGCGCGCCAACGCCGAGAAGCTACGCGCCACGATGCTCGAACGGGTGCGAGTTTCACGTGAAACCTCCCACGAGAGCGACGGTGCGTCCCGGACATCCACCAGCCTCGGCGCTGGCGGCCAAGAGGCTGCCACCAACCCCGGCGATGCACCCGAGGTCGAGGCGCATACCACCCGCCAGGCCGCGCGCGTCCGGGAGGACGCCGCCACGGCGAGGGCCTCGCGGCCCGGCGCCTCGTTGGGTAGTCGGCTCGTTCACGGCGTCGTCCCGGGCGTCGTCGATGACCTGAGTGGCACGCCGACCGAAGCCCTCGCGCCGTATCGCGTTCGCGTCGCAGCGGACGCGGAAGGTGCCATCGTCAGGGTGCCGCCGCATCGCGTCTTCATCGCCCAGGCGCTGACGGGTGGTGCGCTCGTCGCGGAGGCGGGTTTCGTCGTCCTGCTCGTCCTGTTCGGTGTCGGCGTCAGTACGGGGCACGCGTCGGAGGCGTTCTCGATCGCACTGACGGTGCTGTTCGTCATGTTCGGCGCGGTGAATGCGGCCGTCCGCGCGTTCCTGCGCGACTCGAACTTCTCCGTGGCGCTCACGTCCGACGGGATCGTCGTCACGCACGGCCTCACCTCGACGACGCGTCGCGTCATTCCGGTCGACCGCATCCAGGCGGTCGAACTCACACAACCCGTGCTGTGGCGCCGGTTCGGGTGGTGGCGCGTGCGGATGAACCTCGCGAGTTCCTCCGCCCTCGGTGACGACGCCGACGCCATCCTGCTGCCGGTCGGATCCGTCGATGACGCAATGATGCTCATGGAGCTCGTCCTGCCGGAGCCGGGCACGCCGCCGGACGTGACCGGTCGCGACCTCATGCTCGAGGCGATGATGGCGGAGCGCACGACATCGACATCAGCCGCCGCAGCGATGTTCACCAGGCCCGGCCGGCGAGCGCGGCTGCTCGATCCGTTGTCGTCGCGGCGCGAGGCGTGGGCGCGCACGGCGACGATGACCGTCATCCGCGAGAGCCGCATGAAGCGCCGAGTCGTCTGCGTGCCACATGCGCGGGTGCAGTCGATGGCGCTCGCGCAGGGTCCTCTGCAGCGGTGGCTGGGCTTGGGCACCGTCGAGTTGCATTCGACGAGTGGGCCGACTCGCCCGCGGCTCGTGCATCAGGACGCCGAGGTCGCGCAGCGTTTTCTCTTCGATCACGCCGAGGTGACGCGGCGTGCGCGCGCGGCGCTCGACGCCCCCGACCCGCAGCGGGTCGGCGTCTGACGAGACTGCCCCGCCGGATGCGTCCGGCGGGGCAGTTGTCTCGGGCGAGCGTCGGGTGCGATCAACGATGATCAGGCGTTCTTGCGTAGGCGGTAGACGAGGGTAGATCCGCCGAGAGCGAGCGCGGCCCCTCCGACTGACGAGGCCGCGATGCTGGTCGTGTGGTCGTTCTTTGCGGGGGCCGCGGTCTGCGAGAAGGCGCCGGCAGAGCCTGACTTGAACATCAAGGTCAGGGCTCACAGATCGACCGCCAGCGCCACAGCGCCCACCCAAGCGATTTCAAGGCCGAAAACCCCTCGGAAAACACGAATCCCGGCCTGAGATTTCTCTCAGACCGGGATTCGTGAACTGTAGCCACAGAGATTCGTGAACTACCCCGCGTGCGCGAGGGGGGATTTGAACCCCCACGCCCTTTCGGACACTGGCACCTGAAGCCAGCGCGTCTGCCGTTCCGCCACTCGCGCGAGTGCTCACCTATCATTCCCTACCTTGGGCGAGTTCACCAAATCGGCGCGGCGCCCGTGCCCCGCCACCACGCAACCGGCCGCCCTCACAGGCACGCGGACGCGCGCTGCATCCAGCGCAGGCAGGAGTGCGCCCGTTACGATCAAAACCCCGGCGAACCGTTGGGCGCACGTCCCCGCTCAGGGGTGAGGTACGAGACTGGAGGCACCCATGGGTCTGTTCGACAAGCTCGAGAGCAAACTCGAACAAGGCGTCAACGGCGCTTTCGCGCGCGCGTTCAAGAGCGAGGTCCAGCCCGTCGAGATCGCGTCTGGAATCCGCCGCGCCATGGACGACCGCGCGGCGTCCGTCGGCAAGGGCAAGCGACCCATCGTCCCCAACCTGTTCACGATCGAGTTGTCGCCGACCGACTACGACCGCCTCTCCGAATGGGGCGAAGAACTCGACGACGAACTCATCGCGAGCGCCCAGGAGCACGCCGACGAGCAGCGCTACATGCCCGGCGGCCCCCTGACGATCGTGCTCACCGAATCCGACGACCTCGAGACGGGCGTCTTCCGCCTACGCCCCGCAACGGCCAAGGCCGCGGATGCCCTCGCCCACCAGCGCAACAACCCGCGCCCGCAGCGCGAGACGCACCACGACGACACGAGCCACGACGCCGCGGCGCAGCCCACGGGCGCGATCCACGACGCCCACCTGGACACCCGCGATGCGTCCGATGCCTACGACGCTCACTCCGGCACGCACGCCGGCGTCGCGGGTGCCAGCTCCGCGAGCGCTCTCGGATCGACGACGTCACCGCACCCGACCGGCCGCACGTTCGGCACGCGCATCAAGGACTACCTGCTCGGCAGCCCGCAGCCCACCACCGACTCGTCGCGCGGCCACGCCGACGGCCCCCCGTCCGCAGCGTCCGAGTACGAGCGCAACGATGAACGCGGCTACCTCGACCGCGAGGCGCACGTCAGCACCCCGCCAGTACAAGACTCATACGCCGCCGGCGACCACCTCGTCGAAGACGAAGCCGGCTACGACGACTACGACCACCACGGTTTCGACGATGCCCACGCCGACGGTCGCGTCTACTCGGGCGATGTCTACGCCGACGCCGAGAATCACGACAACCATGACGCGAACGCTCACCACGCCTGGGATGACGACAGCGACGCCGGCGACCCGACGGGCTACGAGCCTGCGCCGCGCCCGGAATCGGCGCGTCCGCGTCAGATGTCGCCGCGCGAACGCCCGTGGCTGAAGATCGACGGGCAGCGCTACCCCCTGCTCGGAGCCATCACCGTCCTCGGGCGTGACGACGACGCCGACATCGTCGTCGATGACCCGGGCGTCAGCCGTCGTCACAGCGAGATCCGCATCACGCACGACGGTCCCCACCTCGTCATGAGCGTGCGCGATCTCGGGTCGACGAACGGCACCTACGTCAACGGCGAGCACGTCGGTTCGACGCACGTGCACGACGGCGACCGGTTGACCCTCGGGCGCACCCCCATGACCATCCATCTCGGAGACCGCCCATGAACGAACTGACGATGACGGCCATCCGCTACGGCCTGCTCGCGCTGCTGTGGTTCTTCGTGTTCGCCGTCGTCGGCGTGCTCCGTTCCGACCTGTACGGCGCGAAGACGGGTGGTGGCCGTGCCTCGCGCGCTGTTTCACGTGAAACGAAGGCCAAGACACCCCGCGCCGTGCGCAAGGGCCCGACGCATCTCGCCATCATCGAAGGCGCGATGCGCGGCACCACGCTGCCGCTGTCGGAATCCGGCACCCTGCTCGGACGCAACCCCGAGTGCTCGCTCGTGCTGAGCGACGACTTCGCCTCGGGTCGCCACGCCCGCATCTACCCCGAATCCGACGGCTGGTACCTCGACGACCTGGGATCGACGAACGGCACGTACATCGGTGCTGAACGCATCGGTGAGCACGTGCGCGTCGAACCGGGCACCCGCATCCGTATCGGCCGCACCGTCCTCGAACTGAGGAAGTGACCATGCCCATCGCACTCAGATACGCCGCACGATCCGACGTCGGTCTCGGCTCGAAGAAGCGCAACGAGGACTCGGCCTACGCGAGCAGCTCGATGCTCGTGCTCGCTGATGGCATGGGCGGCCACGCCGCAGGTGACGTCGCGAGCTCCACCGTCGTCGGCGAACTCGTGCAGCTCGACGGCGACGACATCGGCGCCGACGACGCTCTCGACCAACTCGCCGACGGCATCGCCGAGGCCAACGAGAAGTTGCGCAGCGAGATGGACGCCGATCCCACCCGCGAGGGCATGGGCACCACCCTGATCGTGCTGCTCAAGACCGGCCGTCAGCTCGCGATGGCGAACATCGGCGACAGCCGCGCCTACCAGCTGCGTGACGGCAAGTTCACGCAGATCACGAAAGACCACTCCTTCGTCCAGAGCCTGCTCGACTCCGGCCGCATCACCCCCGACGAGGCCGTCCACCACCCGCAGCGCAGCCTCGTCACGCGCGTCCTGACGGGCCGCGAGGGCGACGTGCCCGACCTCAGCCTGCGCGAGGCACGCGTCGGCGACCGCTACTTGTTGTGCTCCGACGGCCTCTCCGACTACGTCGGCGCCCGCACGATCGAGGAGATCTTCACCGAGGGCGCGTCGAAGAGCGTCGGCGAGGTCGCCGACTCCCTCATCGAGATCGCCCTCAAGGCCTCGACGCTCGACAACGTCACCGTCGTCGTCGCGGAGGTTGCGAACATCGACGACGTCGACCTCGCCGCGCGCCCCGACGTGGTCGGCGCCGCCGTCGCGCACGGCCTGACTCAGAGCCTGCCGACGCGCGAGCAGACGCCGGCGGAGAAGGCCCGCGCCCTCTCCCGCGAACTCGACGGCGACGACGAACCCGACGAGACCGACAAGGGTGCCCACCTCGCCGAGACGCGCCCGCGTCGCCGCGGACGTCTCTACGCCGCCATCGCCGCGCTCGTCCTGCTGCTCGCCCTCGCCGTCGCCGCCGTGTGGGGCTGGACGTGGTCGCAGAGTCAGTACTTCATCAAGGATTCGGGCGGCCGAGTCACCGTCTATCAAGGAGTCGACTCGAAGCTCGGCCCGATCGACCTGCGCCATCAGCAGGAGAGCACGAACATCCCGACCGCCGACCTGCCTGAGTTCTGGCGCTCCAAGGTGACGAGCGGCATCGACGCCTCCAGTGAGAAGGAGGCCGCCGCCACCGTCGAGCGTCTGCGCGCGGAGATGGTCGCGTGCCTCGCCGCGTCCGCCTCCGGAAACGAGTGCACGAAGTGAGCCCAGACCTCGCGACCATCACGGGCCGAGGCACGAAACGCGGCACCGAGCTCATGCTGCTCGCGTTCGCCGTCGGCATCGTGCTGTTCGCCTACGCGAACGTCGGGCTCGCGGTGGAGGGGTCGCTGCCGACCGACATCCTGACGCTCGGCGTCGGGATGGGCGTCATCGCCCTCGTGTTCCATCTCGTGGTGCGCGTCGTCGCCGCCTACGCCGACCCCGTGCTGCTACCGGCCGCGACGCTGCTCAACGGCCTCGGACTCGTCATGATCCGTCGTATCGACATGGCCCGCGGCAAGGGCGTCATGGAGGGCGCAGCCGTCCGACAGCTCATGTGGTCGGCCATTGCCGTCGCCGCCGCGATCGGGCTGCTCTGCCTCATCCGCGACCACCGGCGGCTGCGGCGCTACACGTTCACGTTCGCCCTCGCCGGCCTCGCGCTGCTCATGATGCCGCTGCTGCCGTTCATCGGCATGAACATCAACGGCAACCGCATCTGGATCCACGTCGGGCCGCTCAGCTTCCAGCCGAGCGAGGTCGCCAAGATCCTGCTCACGATCTTCTTCGCGAGCTACCTCGTGCAGACGCGTGACGCGCTCAGTCTCGTCGGCAAGCGTGTGCTCGGCTTCCCGCTGCCGAGAGCGCGCGACATGGGCCCCATCCTGCTGGCCTGGCTGACGTCCCTCGCCGTCCTCGTCTTCGAGAAGGACCTCGGCACGTCGCTGCTGTTCTTCGGCCTGTTCGTCGCCATGCTCTACGTGGCGACGGAGAGGCGCAGCTGGATCGCCATCGGTCTCGGGCTCTTCTTCAGCGGCTGCTACCTCGCGTACCTGCTCTTCCCCAACTTCCAGAACCGCGTCACCCTCTGGCTCGACCCGTTCGCGCCAGGCCTCTCCGACCAGGTCGCCCGCTCCCTCATGGGCCTCGCGTTCGGCGGACTCACCGGCACCGGCCTCGGACGTGGCTACCCGACGTTCAACTACGCCGAGGCGAACTCGGACTTCATCATGTCGAGCTTCGGCGAAGAACTCGGCCTCGTCGGCCTCACGGCGATGATCGCGCTGTTCGCCATCATCGTCGAACGCGGCCTGCGCATCGCCATTGCCTGCCGCGACGGCTTCGGCAAGCTTCTCGCGACAGGCCTCGCGTTCTCCATCTGCCTGCAGTGCTTCGTCGTCCTCGGCGGCATCACCCGCGTCATCCCCCTCACTGGTCTGACGACGCCGTTCCTGTCAGCCGGCGGTAGCTCGCTGCTCGCGAACTGGGCGATCATCGCGCTGCTGCTGCGCATCAGCGACCAGGCGCGACGCCCCGCCGTCACGGAGGCGAAGCCGACGCTCGGCTCCGACGACACCCAGGTGGTGAAGATCCGATGAACACGCCGATCCGCAAGCTCGGCGTCGTGGCCTCGATGCTGTTCTGTGCCGTTCTCGTTGCCGCGAGCTACATCCAGGTCGTCCAGGCGCCCTCGCTCGACGCCCGCGCCGGCAACAGCCGCGTCATCAACGACGGGTACAAGAAGGAACGCGGCAGCATCCTCGTCGACGGCAAGGCCATCGCAACGAGCGTGAAGTCGAACGACAAGTACGTCTACCAGCGTCAGTACTCGAACGGCTCGCTCTATGCGCCCGTCACGGGCTACAGCTCGATCGTCTACGGCAACGGCGGCGGCATCGAGGGTGCCTCCGACGGCGTCCTGAGCGGCACGAGCGACTCGTTGTTCTACCGCCGCCTCGCTGACGTCGTCACGGGCAAGAAGCCCGCCGGGGCCAACGTCGAGCTGACGATCAACCCCAAGATCCAGGCGGCCGCGGCGAAGGCGCTCGGCAACCGTCGCGGCGCGGCCGTCGCGCTCGACCCCAAGACGGGCGCCGTCCTCGCCATGGTGAGCTCACCGACGTACGACCCGTCGACCCTCGCCTCGCACGACACGACGTCGGTCGTCAACATGTGGAAGCAGCTCAACGCCGACTCGACGCAGCCGATGGTCAACCGGACCATCTCGGGCAATCTGTACCCCCCGGGTTCCACGTTCAAGCTCGTCACGACGGCCGCCGCGCTCGAATCGGGCAAGTACACGCCCGAGTCGACGCTCAACGGCCCTGCCACCATCAGGCTGCCGCAGACGACGCACTCACTGCCCAACGACAACCACCTGCCCTGCGGCGACAACGACAAGACGTCACTGACGCACGCGCTCGAGATCAGCTGCAACACGGCCTACGCCGAGCTCGGCATGGATCTCGGCCAGGACAAGCTCGCCGCACAGGCCAAGAAGTTCGGCTTCGGCCAGGTCGTGCGCCTGCCGATGCGCGTCTCGCCGTCGAGCTTCCCCTCCGACATGAACACGCCGCAGACGGCGATGGCCGCCATCGGCCAGTACGACGTGCGGGTCACGCCGCTGCAGATCGCGATGATCTCCGCGACGATCGCGAACGGCGGCACGCAGATGGAACCGCACCTCGTGAAGAACGTCGTCGACTCCGACCTCGACGTCATCTCCTCGACCGACCCGAAGATCATGTCCAAGCCCATCTCATCGGACACGGCCGGCAGCCTCAAGACGATGATGGAAGCGGTCGTCAACAACGGCACCGGCAAGCTCGCCGCCGTCGACGGCTACCAGGTCGCGGGCAAGACGGGCACGGCGCAGGGCGACACGAGCAAGGCCGCCGACCTGTGGTTCACCGGTTTCGCACCGGCGAACGACCCCAAGATCGCGCTCGCGCTCGTGCTCGAGAACGGCGGCGATCAGGGCGTCGAGACCCTCGCCGGCGAGGTCGCCGCACCCGCCGCGCAGCAGATCTTCGAGGCAGCCCTGCGATGACATCTGCGATTCCCGTCCGCATCTGCGATCTTCGTCCACCTCTGCGGCGCTCCACGGCCGCCGCGCACCGCCCCATCCCGACCCTCGCGAAGGACATCTCATGAGCGCGACACCACGCATCCTCGGTGGCCGCTACGAAGTCGGCGAACTCGTCGGCCGCGGTGGCATGGCCGACGTCCACGCCGGCCACGACACGCGCCTCGGACGCCCCGTCGCCATCAAGATCCTGCGATCGGACCTCGCGCGCGACCCCAGCTTCCTGCAACGCTTCCGCCGCGAGGCGCAGGCGTCCGCCGGGCTCAACCACGCCAACATCGTCGCCGTCTACGACTCGGGTGAGGACACCTTCGTCGAAGCGGCGGGCGGCACCGTCGACATCCCCTACATCGTCATGGAGTTCGTCGACGGGCAGACGCTGCGCGAGATCCTCAACGAGGAGAAGAAGGTCAGCGCCGACGAAGCCTGCCGCATCATGATGGGCGTCCTGTCAGCCCTCGAGTACAGCCACTCGAAGGGCATCGTGCACCGCGACATCAAGCCCGGCAACGTCATGGTGACGCGCGGCGGTTCCGTCAAGGTCATGGACTTCGGCATCGCCCGCGCCCTCGCCGACGTCGGCGCGACGATGACGAGCGCCCAGGCCGTCGTCGGCACCGCCCGGTACCTGTCGCCCGAGCAGGCGCAGGGCCAGAGCGTCGACGCGCGCACCGACCTGTACTCCGCCGGCTGCGTCCTGTTCGAGCTGCTGACGGGGCGCGCACCGTTCGTCGGCGAGCCCGTCAGCCTCGTCTATCAGCACATCGGCGAACAGCCGCAACCCCCGTCGCTCTACGAGTCGTCGGTGTCGCCGGCGCTCGACGCGGTCGTGCTGCACTCGCTCGCGAAGGGGCGCGACGATCGCTACCAGAGCGCCGCCGACTTCCGCGCCGACGTCCTCGCCGCCCGCTCCGGCCAGCCGATCTCCGCTGCCGCGCAGGCGAGCACGGTGACGTCCGCCGACCACACGGAGGTCGTCGACTACCCGACGCGCCGCGCCGCGGCGACGGCGGCTGCCGCTGACTCGACGGCCGAACTCGACTCGCGCGAACCCAGCCGATCCCATGCCGGATGGTGGGCCCTCGCGGCCGTCGCAGCCCTCGCGGCCATCCTCGGCATCGGCTACTTGTTCATGCACTCGCCCAGCTCGCCGGAGAAGGTCACCGTCGCGAGCGTGCGCGGCATGACGTACGAGCAGGCCGCGAAGACGCTGTCGCCCGACTTCACCGTCACGAAGCGAGAGGTCGCCGACAACGCCGCGGAGAACACCGTCATCGACCAAGATCCGGCGGGCGGGACGGAGGCATCCCGACGTTCCGACGTGACACTCACCGTCTCCACGGGCCCCGACTCGGTCAAGGTGCCGAACGTCGTCGGTGACGCCGTCAACGAGGCGAAGGCGGCCCTTCTCGCCGCCGGCATCGACGAGAACCACATCAAGATCTCGCCGACGAAGAAGGACGACACCGGCCTCGACGCCGGCATCATCGCCGAGAGCAACCCGAAGGCAGGCGCATCACTCGGCACGTCGAGCGACATCACGCTCTACGAGAGCAGCGGCAAGGCCACCGTGCCTGACCTCGAGGGCAAGACGGCGTCGGAGGCGGCGCAGGCGCTGTACAAGGCGCACCTGTCGATCGACTCCAAGGACCAGGTCACCGACAGGCCCGACGAGGTCGGCAAGGTCGTCTACGTGCCCGACGCCGGCAAGAAGGTCAACAACGGCTCGTCCGTCACCGTCTACATCGGCAAGTCACCCGAGAAGACCGCGACGGCCACCGTGACGCAGCCGCCCTCGTCGTCAGCGGCCCCGTCGTCCAGTTCCGTGCCCGCGACGTCGCAGTCCCCCTCGTCGTCGACACAGTCGCCGTCGCCGTCGACGAGTCCGTCGTCGACATCGGACGGTAGCGCGATGACGCCGTCGCCGTCGCAGTCGTCGAGCAAGTGAGCTGACGAAGGAAGCCCCCGGCCCTGTGGATCGGGGGCTTTCCTCGTTCGAGAGCCGCTGGTGGGGCGCGGCGTTCGGGCTATGTGCCGCTCAGGCGGTGCGCACGAGCGGTGCCATGCCGGCGCTGGCGGCGACGGCCGTCGTCGAACCGCACATCGCGAGCCAGTTGGCGAGCATGCGGTGGCCGCCGACCGTCATGACGGATTCGGGGTGGAACTGCACGCCGTGCAGCGGCAGGTCGCGGTGGTGGGCGGCCATGATGATGCCCGATTCGGTGCGGCCGTTGACGACGAGTTCGTCGGTGACGGTGGCCGGGTCGATCGTCAGCGAGTGGTAGCGCGTCGCGGTGAACGGATCGTCGAGCCCCTCGAGGACGCCCGTGCCGTCGTGGTGCACCTGCGAGGTCTTGCCGTGGAGCAGTTCGGGCGCGCGCCCGACGGTGCAACCCGTCACGACGCCGAGCGCCTGGTGGCCGAGGCACACCCCCAGCATCGGCTGGTTGCGCTCACCGCACGCCTCGATCATCGCCATGCTGACGCCGGCGTCCTCGGGCGTGCCGGGACCGGGCGAGACGAGGACGCCGTCGAAGTCGGCGCCGTCCTTCGCGCTGATCGCGTCGTTGCGCACGACGGTCGTCTCGGCACCGAGCTGCTGGAGGTAGCCGACGATCGTGAAGACGAAGCTGTCGTAGTTGTCGACGACGAGGATGCGCGGCGAATCGGTCATGCGCGCCAGTCTAGGTGGGAGCGCCAACACCGCCGTCAGGATGCCTCAGGATGCCAGGTAACTCACGGGTCGGCGGGCAGTTTACGCGCCTACCCATGAGTCAGCCGCCATCCTGCCCGGGGTCAGGCTGCAGGCGCAGCGACACAGGCGTCACGGCTGGACGTACGCGTGCTTCATCGTGACCGAGCCCGTGAAGGCGGGCAGCGTCGTGTTCTGGATGGCCTTGACGTCGTAGCCGAGGCCCACGAGGTCGACGTACTGCTTGTAGATCTTGACGGATTCGTCGGCCTCGAGCGCGGCCTTCAGCTTCACCGGGTCCCCGACGGCGGTGATCGTGAACGGCGGTGAGTACACGCGGCCCTGGAGGATGAGCGTGTTGCCGACGCAGCGCACGGCGCTTGTCGAGACGATGCGCTGATCCATGAGCTGGATGCCGCGAGCGCCGCCCTCCCACAGGGCGTTGACGACGGCCTGGACGTCCTGCTGGTGCACGACGAGCCAGTCCGGCGAACCGTCCTTCGGCAGCTCCTCGACCTTCTTCTTGCTGTCGTCGAGCGTCACGCTGATGGCCTGCCCGCTCAACGGCGCGAGACCTGCCGGATCCTGCGCCTTGTCGGCCTGCTTCGTCAGCTCCAACGCGCGCGCCGCGCCCGAATCCTTCTTCGCCGCAGCGAGCTGCGCTGCCTCGAGGTCGGCTCGCAACGTCGCGACGTCCTCCTGCTTGGTCTTGACGCGCTGATCCGCGCGCCGCACCACATCAGCGAGATTGGTGGTGTCGGAGCGCAGATCCGTGCCGTTCGCCGCACGGGAACTCACCCCGAACATCGCCCCCGCGACGAGCAGCACGATCGGGACGGCGGCCTTCCACGCCAACGAGCCGCGACGGCGCGCGGGCGGCATCTCGTCGATCGGCAACGCGTCGCGCGCAGCGTCGTCGGCGGCGCGTTCGACGTGTGCGGGCGGCGCCGCAGACGCGTCGCGCTCGGAGTCGCGTTCGCTCATGGGGTCGGCCTCCTTCACTCGACGCATCGCACGGCCGGATCAACTAGGCTCTCACCCTAGTTGACGCACCGAACTCAGATGGGAGCCATGCCGTGGCCCGCAAGACCACCGACGCCACTCAGCGCGCCGCCGCCGGAGACGGCCTCAACCCCCGCTGGTGGCTGCCGGTCGCCCTCGGCCTCATGCTCGCCGGGCTCGCCTGGGTGATGGTCTACTACATCGCCAGCGGCACGACGAGCTACCCGATCCCCGGCATCGACGCCGGCAACATCGTCATAGGCTTCGCGGCCATCATGGTCGGCTTCGTCATGTTGACGCGCTGGAAGTGACGCCACCTTCTGTCCGCTGCTGACGCGCCACCGAACCGAACGCCCGTTCCCTCGTGGGAAGGGGCGTTCGTCTGTCTCTGCTCACTCGGGTTCGCTGCATCGTGGCCCCACGAGGTCACCGGGCGCCGCGCCGCAAGGCCTGACGGTGCGGGCGCGCCCTGCGGACGCAGCCCAGGCGTTGTCCCCAGACTTGTCCACAGCCTGTGTGTAGTTACACGCGTGTGGTTTTCCACACCTGGGGACAAACCTGTGGAAAACAGTGGACGGCCGGTGGACGAGCCGCTGTTTACGGTGGAAAACATGCCGCTGACGGTGGACGAACCACCCCACGGCTGGGGATGACTCTGCCCATCGCCCCCACCCCTCGGCATAGATCAGCGCCGTTCCGCGGGTTTTTCCCCACCCCAGCCTGTGGAAACTGTGGACAACCATGTGGGTGACGGCTCGTCCTCACCGTCCCCAGGTGGTGCACCGCGTCATCCACAGCTAACGGCACACCATCCACAGGCAACTCATCCACACGCATCGTGGGGTGCCACCCGACGGCAGCACCCCACGAACGACAACGGCCTCGCTCAGCCCACGGCGACGATCATCCGACGATGTGCGGCCAGCTGACGCCCACGACCGAGAAGTCGACGTACGCAGCGGCGATGAGCGCCACCGCCAACGCGCCCAGCGCCGAGGCCTGCATCGCGGCCGGGCGGCGCCGCAACGCGTAGAGGATGAGCGCGCCTACGGCGCCGGCCACCGCACCGCCGAGGTGCGCCTGCCACGCCACGTTGGACGCCATGAAACCGATGACGACGTTGATCGCGATCATCGTCATCATCGGCCCGATCTCCCGGCCGAGTCGGCGGTTGAACACGACGACGGCGAGGAAGAGCCCGAACACACCGCCGGAGGCGCCGACCAGCGGCGTCACCCACCCTGACGTCAGCAGATCGAGCTGTGACGACGGCGCCGTCATGATCTGGTAGACGACGGAGCCACCGAGCACGGAGAGCAGGTACAGCGCCCCGAAGCGCACACGACCGATGAGTGGTTCGAGGTACTGCCCCATGAAGTACAGCGCCATCATGTTGAACAGCAGGTGCATCGGGGTGCCCGTGTCGTGGGCGAACCCGCTCGTCAGGTAGCGCCACGGCTCGTCCCTCGCGAACACCGCGACGAACGACACGTCGCGGTACAGCGCGTCACTCGCCAGCTGCCCCAGCCACACGAGACAGCAGATCGCGATGATCCCGATCGTGACGACGGGTCGACCCTGCGCCGCGGCGCCCGTCGTCATGCCGAGGGACGAGCGGGTCGGCAACGTCGGGTTCGTCTTCCGTTCGGCCGCGACGCAGTCGACGCACTGGAACCCCACCGACGCGGGGATCTGGCAGCGCGGGCACGCCGGGCGACCGCAGCGTTGACAGCGCGTGTAGGCAGCGGTGTTGGGGTGGCGCGGGCAGACGGGTACCGCGTCCGGCGCCTCGGGGGCGCCGAAGGCACCCGAGCCGGATCCGGCGGGCGGCTGCGTCATGTCGTCTCGTTTCGTCGGAGGCGTGCGTGAAGAAGGCGTGAGACCAAGGATGGCCCCGTCATGCTCGACGGGGCCATCTCGGCTGCGCTGGCTGACGAGGAGTCGTCAGCGGAACCTCCCGACTTGCGGCGAGAGGCGAGGTGTCACTCGGAGATCGTCACGCTCTCGATGACGACGGGCTCGAGCGGCTTGTCCTGAGCGCCGGTGGAGACGGCGGCGATCTCGTCGACGACCTTCTTCGACGCGTCGTCGGCGACCTCACCGAAGATCGTGTGCTTGCCCTGCAGCCAGGACGTGTCGGCGACGGTGATGAAGAACTGCGAGCCGTTCGTTCCCTTGCCCATGCGGGTACCCGCGTTGGCCATGGCCAGCATGTACGGCGAGTTGAAGTTGAGCTCCGGCGAGATCTCGTCGTCGAAGTTGTACCCCGGGCCGCCCATGCCGACGCCGAGCGGGCAACCACCCTGAATCATGAAGCCGGGGATGATGCGGTGGAACGTCAGACCGTCGTAGTACGGCTGCGGGTTGGTGCGGCCCGCGTCGTCCTTGTACTCCTTGGTGCCCTTCGCCAGGCCGACGAAGTTGTCGACCGTCTTCGGCGCCTGGTTGGGGAACAGGTTGATGTTGATGTCACCGTGGTTGGTGTGCAGAGTCGCGATCATGCCTCCAGTGTTTCACGTGGAACACGACAGGTCATGATGAGGTCTCGGGCGTTCGCGCTCAGCGAAACGACCTCCCACAGCGTCCAATACCTCACAACCGGTTGGTAAGCCCCGCCCGAACAAGGCAGGATGAAGTCAAGAACTGCTGCCGACTGGAGAGGAAGACCAGCCATGCTGTGCAAGTCCGAACCCACCAAGTCCGAGAAGGCCAAGGGCGCCGCCCTCGCTGTCGCCGGTCTCGCTGCCGAGAAGGCCGTCGAGGCCAAGGTCAAGACGGAGAAGGACGTCGTGCCGACCCTCGTCGAGAAGGCCGAGGAAGCCCGCGACGTGATCGTCGAGAAGCTCGAAGAGGCCCGCGACGCTGCTGCGCCGCACGTCGAGGCAGCGACGGAGAAGGTCGCCGACAAGACCGCCGACCAGCGCGAATCCGTCGCCGAGAAGGCCGGCGCTGCGAAGGCCGCCACCGTCGCCTCGCTCGCCGCCGTCGCCGACTCCGCCAAGGACGCTCGTGACGACGCACAGCAGAAGGGGAAGAAGGCTGCCAAGAAGGCAGACAAGAACTCCTCACGCTTCATGAAGAAGGCTGACAAGAAGACGTCCAAGGCGTCGAAGAAGGCCGACAAGAAGGCCGGGGCCCTTGCTGCGCTCCTGGCCGCGAAGGCCGCCAAGGGCGAGAAGAAGGCCGTCAGCGCCTTCGGCCCGGGCGCCCGCGAGGACGTCGCGTACAAGGCCGCCGCCCTGCGGGGCCGCGCCGAGGCCGTCGCCGAGGACAAGGGCATCTCAGCCGACAACGCGCGCGACTTCTACAAGGACGAGCTGCTGCCGCACCTCAAGGAGATCCTCGCGACCGCTGCTGCCGCCGGCACCGCCGCGTCGCACAACGTCGTCGGCCAGCTGCCCGAGGGCGCGCAGAAGCAGGTCGCGCAGTACGCGCCGGCCCTCGCGCCCAAGAAGAAGAAGGGCGGCTTCCTCATCACGCTCGGTGTCGCCGCTCTCGCGGGAGCCGGCTACCTCGTGTACGCCGACCAGCAGAAGAAGCGTGCGGCGGACGCTCGCCTCTCGGAGGCCGCCATCGCCGACTCCAAGACGGCTCGCGGTGACGAGATGACGATCAACAACCCCGTGACGAACTTCGCGAAGGCCGACGACACGACGATGGTGCGCCCGGCCGGTGTCGACACGCCGACTGCCGAGCCCGCCGGCGCCCCCGGCACGGCTGCGTCGTGGACCGACGCCGAGGCTTCGGGCCACATGACGACGGAAGGTCTCGAGGACCCGAGCGCGGGCGAGACGCGCAGCTCGCGTCGCGCGGCTCGCGACGACCACTGAGTTCGACGCTCCACCCCGACGCCAGGCCCCGTTGAGGGCCTCGCGATCGGGCACGACGAGGCTCCCGTCCGGGCCTCTCGTGCTGGTCGGGGCCGTACGCGTCGCTACTCGTGACGACGTCACGAGCACCATGTCAGCGCTTGCTACCTCGCTGTACTCGATCTATTAGATACGCGTAGATGAAACCATCGAGACGGATCGACGCTTGATGCCCACAGGAGTAGTGTCGAGGCATGCGTATTGCTATTGCAGGAGGACATGGCCAGATCGCCCGGTTGCTCGGGCAGCGGTTGAGCGGCGAGGGCCACGACGTCGTCGGCCTCATCCGTACACCGGAGCAGGCGGACGACCTGCGCGCCGCGGGAATGGAGCCCGCCGTCATCTCACTCGAGGACGCCTCGGTCGACGACGTCGCCGAGGTCATCAACGGCTGCGACGCCGTCGTCTTCGCCGCGGGTGGCGGCCCGGAATCGGGTCGGGCGCGCAAGTGGAGCGTCGACCTCATGGGAGCGGTGCTGCTCGCCGACGCTGCGGAGCAGGCGGGCGTGCGACGCTACGTCATGGTGTCGTCGATCGGCTCCGACGCGCCGGAGAACGTCGACGCCGGCGTCTTCCAGGTCTACCTCTACGCCAAGGGCGGCGCGGATGCCGACCTGCGTACCCGCGACCTCGACTGGACCATCGTCCGCCCCGGAATGCTCACCGATGACGCGCCCACGGGCCAGGTGACGATCAACCCCGACCAGCAGCGTCAGCCCATCACGCGCGGCGACGTCGCCCACACGCTCGCGCAGGTGCTGACGAGCGGGCATGCCGTCCGAGAGACGTTCGTCGTCGTCAGCCCAGCATGGACTAGGTTGGAGCCATGGCTCAGCGCACCACCTACCTCCTCATCGACGGCGAGAACATCGATGCCACGCTCGGCACCTCGATCCTCGGCCGCCGCCCCCACCCTGACGAGCGCCCGCGCTGGGACAGGCTACTCAAGTTCGCCCAGCGCCAGTGGCACCAGGACGCCAAGGGGCTGTTCTTCCTCGCGGCCAACGGCCCCGAGCTGCCGATGGCGTTCATCCAGGCCCTGACGGCGCTCGGCTACCAGCCAATACCTCTCTCCGGCGCGGAGGGCGAGAAGGTGGTCGACATGGCCATCCAGAAGACGCTGGACGCCCTCGTGACGCTGCAGGCCGACGTCATGCTCGTCAGCCACGACGGCGACTTCCTCCCGCAGCTCGAACCGCTGCTCGGCGGCTCCCGCAAGGTCGGGCTGATCGGCTTCAAGGAGTTCCGCAACGCCGGCTTCTCGCCCCTGGAGGCACAGGGCCTCGAGTTCTTCGACCTCGAGCACGACGTCAAGGCGTTCAACGCGACGCTGCCGCGCCTGCGCGTCATCCCGATCGACGAGTTCGACCCACTGGCCTTCCTCTGAGCGCTGCCCGCGCCGTCGCGGGCACCGGACGGCGAAGAGCCCCTCACGAATCCGTGGGGGGCTCTTCGTTCTCGGTGGAGGTAAGGGGACTCGAACCCCTAACCCCCTGCTTGCAAAGCAGGTGCGCTACCAATTGCGCCATACCCCCGAGGGTTTTTCAGCCAGGTTGTTCGGTGGCCGCCTGCGTGGCGGGCTCCTGCGTGGCCTTCGCCCACAGCTCCTTGCCCAGCTTCTGCTTCTGGTATTCGCTGTTCGCATACAGGGCGGCAGCGGCCGCAGCAGATGCGAGAAGTGCCTTGAACATGCGACTCCTTGGCGAAATCAAGGGGCAGTGGTGGTGGGCCTAACTGGACTTGAACCAGTGACCTCTGTCTTATCAGGACAGCGCTCTAACCGACTGAGCTATAGGCCCCTGCACCGCGTGCGTGCCGTTCACCTGCGTGATCAGCACGAGACGTAAGATTACCCACCGCAGGCGTGGCCCGCAAATCGCGGGCGGCGCCTTATCCCACCGCGTCGCCACGGGCCAGCTGCGACCCGCACCCACCAGCCTGGGCAGACGACGACGGGCCCGCCCCACCGTCGTGGAGGGCAGGCCCGTCGCGCGATTGCTCAGGCTGCGATCACTCGTCGCTCAACGTCAGCTGCACGCCGCCGACGAGGGAGGCGCAGATGTTGTAGAGGAACGCGCTCAGGGTCGCGATCGCCGTCATGAGGATGATGTTGAGCACGCCGATGACGATGCTGAACGAGATCGAGCGGCCGAACCCGAGGTAGTCGAGGATGTCGAACTTCGAGCCTTGACGATCCAGCGTCCGCAGCAGGTCGTTGATCGCGCTGAAGGTGCCCATGCCCGCGAGCACCGTCCACAACGTCGCCACGAGGACGACGGACGCGATGGCGACGGCCACCGACAACAGGAAGGCGATCTTGAGCACCGACCACGTGTCGACGCGCGACAGCGTCAGGCGCACTCGGCGCGGCGTGGAGCGACGTGGGGCGCCGCCGCGGCCCGACGAGGCCGGCGCGCGGCCGGCCTGCGTGCTCACGCGCTGCTGCTGGGGTCGTGTGGCTGGCGCCGCTGCACCACTGCCCTTGACCGCTCGGGGGGCGCCCCCGGCAGATTTCGGCAGCTTCGCGCGCGCGTCTCGCGAGTCACTCACTCACTGTCTCCCGACTCGTTGTTCTCCGTGGAGGCCGACTCGTCGTCCGGAGCGTGCGTTGCGTCCTGAGTTGACTCCGCGGCCTCGTTCGTCTCCGAAACTACCGCGTCATCGTCGATTTCCTCAGAATCCTTCTCGGCGTTGCGCGCGACGGCGACGATCGAGTCGCCCTTGCCGGGCGTCGCGAACTGCACGCCCTGCGTGTTGCGGCCCGTCTCACGCACCTCGGCGACGGCCGAGCGGACGATCTTGCCCTTCTCCATGACGACCATCACTTCGTCACGGTTCTCGACGACGAGCGCGCCGACGAGGTCACCGCCTCGCTCTGAGATCGTCGCGACCTTGACGCCGAGCGTCGCGCGCCCCTTCGTCGGGTACTCCTCCACGGGCGTGCGCTTGGCGAGCCCGTTCTCGAAGACGACGAAGACGCACAGCTTCTCGTCGGCCCCGCGCTCGACCTCGTTCGCGCCCTTCGGCACGACGTTCATCGACAGCAGTTCGTCGCCTTCTCGGAACTTCATGCCGGTGACACCCGACGTCGATCGGCCCATCGGACGCAGTGAGTCGTCCGTCGCAGCGAAACGCACGGCCTGGCCCTTGCGGCTGACGAGCAGGACGTCGTCGTCGTGCGTCGCGAGGCCGGCACCGACGAGCTCGTCGCCGTCACGCAGGTTGACGGCGATGAGGCCGCCCGAACGCGGCGAGTCATACTCCGACAGGCGCGTCTTCTTGACGAGGCCGTTGCGGGTCGCGAGCAGAAGGTACTCCGAGTCGGCATAGGTGCGCAGCGCCATGACCTGAGCGATCTGCTCGCCCGGCTGGAACGCGAGCAGGTTCGCGACGTGCTGGCCCTTGCTGTCGCGCGAGCCCTCCGGCAGCTCGTAGCCCTTCGTCCGGTAGACGCGGCCGGCGTTCGTGAAGAACAACAGCCAGTCGTGCGTCGAGGTCGTGAAGAAGTGCCCGACGACGTCGTCACCGCGCAGCGTCGCGCCGCGCACACCCTTGCCACCGCGACGCTGGCTGCGGTACTCGCTCACCTTCGTGCGCTTGACGTAGCCGCCGCGCGTGATGGTGACGACCACGTCCTCTTCGGGGATGAGGTCTTCCATGTTCATGTCACCGTCGAACGGCACGATCTGGCTGCGACGGTCGTCGCCGTACTTCTCGACGATCTCGGCGAGCTCGTCGCTGACGATCTGACGCTGACGCTCCGGCTTGGCCAGGATGTCCTTGTAGTCGTCGATCTTCGACTGCAGCTCGTCGTGCTGCTCGATGATGCGCTGACGCTCGAGCGCCGCGAGGCGACGCAGCTGCATCTCGAGGATGGCGTTGGCCTGGATCTCGTCGATGTCGAGCAGCTCGATGAGGCCCGTGCGGGCATCGTCGACCGTCGGGCTGCGACGGATGAGGGCGATGACCTCGTCGAGCATGTCGAGGGCCTTCAACAGACCGCGCAGGATGTGGATGCGCTTCTCGGCCTCGTCGAGACGGAACTGCGTGCGGCGCACGATGACGTCGATCTGGTGCTCGACCCAGTAGCGGATGAACGCACTGATCGGCAGCGTGCGCGGCACACCGTCGACGAGGGCGAGCATGTTCGCGCCGAAGTTCTGCTGCAGCTGCGTGTGCTTGTAGAGGTTGTTGAGCACGACCTTGGCGATCGCGTCACGCTTGAGCACGATGACGAGGCGCTGGCCGGTGCGGCCGGACGTCTCGTCACGGATGTCGGCGATGCCGGCCATCTTGCCGTCCTTGACGAGCATCGCGATCTTCTCGGCGAGCGCGTCTGGGTTGACCTGGTACGGCAGCTCCGTGACGACGAGGCACTGACGGCCCTGGATCTCCTCGACGTTGACGACGGCGCGCATCGTGATGCTGCCGCGGCCGGTGCGGTAGGCGTCCTCGACGCCGCGCTTGCCCATGATGAGCGCGCCGGTCGGGAAGTCCGGGCCGGGGATGCGACGCAGGCACTCTTCGAGCAGTGCCTCACGCGAGGCCTCGGGGTTCGCGAGCAGCCACTGCGCGGCGTCGGCGACCTCGCGCAGGTTGTGCGGCGGGATCTGCGTCGCCATGCCGACAGCGATGCCGGCGCTGCCGTTGACGAGCAGGTTCGGGAAACGGCTCGGCAGGACGCTGGGCTGCAGCGTCTTGCCGTCGTAGTTGGGCTCGAAGTCGACGGTGTTCTCGTGGATGTCGCGCACGAGCTCCATCGCGAGGGGCGCCATGCGGCACTCGGTGTATCGCGGGGCGGCTGCGCCGTCGTTGCCGGGCGAACCGAAGTTGCCCTGGCCGTCGACGAGCGGGTAGCGCATCGACCACGGCTGCACGAGACGCACGAGGGCGTCGTAGATCGCCGAGTCACCGTGCGGGTGGTACTGACCCATGACGTCACCGACCACACGGCTGCACTTGTTGTAGCCGCGGTCGGGACGGTAGCCACCGTCGTACATGGCGTAGACGATGCGACGGTGCACGGGCTTGAGGCCGTCACGCACGTCCGGCAGGGCACGCGAGACGATGACGCTCATCGCGTACTCGATGTAGCTGCGCTGCATCTCGGCGTTGAGGTCGATCGGGTCGACGCGGTGCGCAACCGGAGCGGCGACGGCGGCCTGCGCCTCCGGCGTGTTCGGCACCTTCATCGTCGGCGGCTCGGGGCGCGTGGGGTCGATGCCGGCCGCGGCTGCTGCGGCGTCGCTGGCGGGAGCGTCGGCTTCGCCCTGGGGGACCTCGGGGAGATCGTCCGGCAGGTCGGACGCGTCGTCGCCCGGCAGGTTCGTGTCGTCAGACATGTGTCATTCCTTCGATGAAGGGTTGTCGAGTTGTCGCGATGTTTCACGTGAAACGGAGCGGCTCGTCGCTCACGTTTCACGTGAAACGCAGATCAGATGTCGAGGAACCTGACGTCCTTCGCGTTGCGCTGGATGAAGCTGCGTCGCGATTCGACGTCCTCACCCATGAGCACGGCGAAGATCTCGTCGGCGGCCGCGGCGTCCTCGAGCGTGACCTGGAGCAACGTGCGCGACTCCGGGTCCATCGTGGTCTCCCACAATTCCTGGTAATTCATCTCGCCGAGACCCTTGTAGCGCTGGACGCCGTTCTCCTTCGGCAGGCGCCAGCCCTTCGACTGGCCTGCGTCGATCATCGCGTCGCGCTCGCGGTCGGTGAAGGCGAACTCGTGCTCGTGGTTGCTCCACTTGATGCGGTACAGCGGCGGCTGGGCGAGGTAGACGTATCCGGCCTCGATGAGCGGGCGCATGAAGCGGAACAACAGAGTGAGCAGCAGCGTGCGGATGTGCATGCCGTCGACGTCGGCGTCGGCCATGAGGACGATCTTGTGGTAGCGCGCCTTCTCGATCGTGAAGTCTTCGCCGATGCCCGTGCCGAAGCCCGAGATCAGGCCCTGAACCTCGTTGTTCGCGAGCACCTTGTCGAGGCGTGCCTTCTCGACGTTGAGGATCTTGCCGCGGATCGGCAGGATCGCCTGGTTGAACGGGTTGCGCCCCTGGACCGCCGAGCCACCGGCCGAGTCACCCTCGACGATGAACACCTCGGAGATCGACGGATCCTTGCTCTGGCAGTCGCGCAGCTTGCCCGGCAGTCCACCCGATTCGAGCAGGCCCTTGCGTCGCGCGGTCTCGCGCGCCTTGCGGGCCGCCATCCGCGCCGACGCGGCGGCGATGGCCTTGCTGACGATCGCCTTGCCCTCTCGCGGGTGCATCTGCAGCCAGTGGTCGAACTCGTCGCGCACCGCGGTCTGGACGAAGCCCTTGACCTCGGAGTTGCCGAGCTTCGTCTTCGTCTGGCCCTCGAACTGTGGTTCGGCAAGCTTGACGCTGATGACGGCCGTCAGCCCCTCGCGGATGTCGTCACCGGTGAGGTTGTCGTCCTTCTCCTTGAGCAGCTTCTCGCGGCGCGCGAAGTCGTTGACGAGCTTCGTCATCGCCGCGCGGAAACCCTCTTCGTGCGTGCCGCCCTCGTGCGTGTTGATCGTGTTGGCGTACGTGTGGACGGACTCGCTGTATGCCGTCGTCCACTGCATCGCGACCTCGACCGAGAGGTAGCGCTCGGCGTCCTCGTGCTCGAAGGCGATGATGTCCTCGTTGACGACCTCGGCGCGCTTGGAGGAGTTGAGGTGCTTGACGTAGTCGAGCAGACCGTCCGCGTAGCAGTACGTGACGCTCTTGCCCTTCTTCGCCTGCGCGGCGGCCTCGTCAGCCTGTGCGGCGTCGGCACCCTCGGCTGCAGCGTCGGCCGCAGCTTCCTCTGCAGCACCCTCGTCGACGGCGTCGGGACGCTCGTCGGTGAGGGAGATCGTCAGGCCCTTGTTGAGGAAGGCCATCTGCTGGAAGCGCGCACGGATCGTCTCGAAGTCGTAGACGGTCGTCTCGAAGATCTCCGGGCTCGCCCAGAACGTGATCGTCGTGCCGGTCTCGTCGCTCTCCTCTTCCTCACGCAGCTCGCCGAGCGGCACGCCGCCCGCGAACTCCATTCGGTAGACGTGGCCCTTCTGCCGCACCTCGGCCTCGAGGCGCGTCGACAAGGCGTTGACGACCGAGCTGCCGACGCCGTGCAGACCACCGGAGACCTTGTAGCCGCCGCCACCGAACTTGCCTCCGGCGTGCAGCTGGGTGAGGACGAGCTCGACGGTCGACATGTCGTACGCCTCGTTGCGGCCCGTCGGGATGCCGCGGCCGTTGTCGGAGACGCGGATGCCGTTGTCGGGCAGGATCGTCACGTCGACGCGCGTCGCGTGACCGGCGAGGGCCTCGTCGACCGAGTTGTCGACGATCTCCCACACGAGGTGATGCAGGCCGCGCTCACCCGTGGAGCCGATGTACATGCCGGGCCGCTTGCGGACGGCCTCGAGGCCCTCGAGGACCTGGATGGCGTCGGCGTCGTACTCCGTGTCGATCTGGGACCGGACGTGCTGCTCGACCTGCTCTGACGCGCCGTCGGCCGCGTCTGCGAGCGAGGGATCCTGCGTCGTAGGGTCGATCGAGTCGTCGCTGGGCTTGTCGGCCACTGTGCTCCTTCACCGTGCGTGGCACCGTTGCAGTGCGCCGGCTCTCGGAGCGGGAAACCCGAGGCGTGACTCCCGCAACGACGTGCGTGCGGGCTCGTGACGCGATACAACGTGCGAATCATGTCCATCTTACTGGTAGCACGGCTCAGAACATAGCCACGAAACGCTCCAGAGGGCCTCGTGCACGCGGGAACGAGGCCTCGACGTGCCGGGGATCGTCGACCGGGGCCTCGAGGGCACTCATCGGCCTCTGGCGCGGCTTGGCTCACTGCGCTCCGTCCCGCACGTAGATGATCGTGTGCTTGATGGATCCGACCACGGCACAGGTGCTCAGTTGCTTCTCCCTGGTGCAGTCGACGGTGTAGTCATGGTTCTGACCTCCGCGCGATGAATGCTGGGTGACGGTGAAACTCGTGGCGGCCGGATCGCTGCTCACCTTGGAGGACACATTCCGGGCAACGGCGTGAACGAAGGAGCATCCGGGCGCTTCGTTCGGGTCGGAATACACCTTGATGTCAGACAGCGGTTCCACCGTCTCGTCGGGATAGGCCGCACCACCGCCGCATGATGCGACGGAGTCCGAGGGAAACGCGGCCACGCCTGTAGAGGTCGCCTGTGAAGACAAGGATCCTGACCCCGGGAGAGAAGAACGAGGGGTCGTCGAAGGCTGGTTCGAGGCGCCCTGCGGCGCGGACCCTTGGGTCGTCGACAGCGCAGTCACGGTACTGATCGAGGAGATCGAGGCGTGAGCCGGATCGGAGTGCTGGCGATGCATGAACAGCGTCACCCCGCCGAAACTGAGACCGCCTGCGGCGATGAGCGCCAATGGTAGAAGCCAGGTGCTCCGCCGCCCGGTGCGGCTCGTCCGCTCGTCTTTCGGCGGCGGAGTCCGTTCGTTCGTCATGGCTGTATTCTGCCTCGTCCCCCGCGCGAATCAGGATCCCTCGACACAGACGTGGCGAAAGGCTCGTCTGGCCGTCAGGGGTTGCGGATCCACATCTTGGCGCTGGCGCCGCCCTCGCAGTAGGTGAATCCGTGCGACACGGCGCAGTCGAGCGAGATGATCTTCTGCGTCGCCTGGCTGTACGGCTTCACCGTGAACGACGTCGCCTTGGGATCTGCCACCAGCTTGGCGAGAACCTCATTCCTGGTAGCGCCGAGGAAGGCACAGGAAGTCCGCGCCCCCTCCTTCATGCGCACTTCCTCCCGTTGCGCATTGTCGATGAGCTCATAGTCCCCTGACGACGACTCGGCCGTGCACTGCGTAGAAGCCTCGGCGGGGAACCCCTCCGGCGTGGAGGGTGGACTCCCCGAGACGGTTGCGGGGCTGGACGCCGAGGCCAACGAGGATGACGACGCCGACGAAGGGTTCGCGGCGATGGTGGCAGGTGCCATCGCATCGTGGTTCGTGGATGACGACTTGTGCTGGAGCAAGAACGAGACGAGGCCGAAGCTCGCCACAGCCACCAATCCCAGGATCAGCGGAGTCAACCAGGGCATGCGCCTCCTGCCTGAGCAGTGGTTGTCCTGATCGACGCGCGCCCCATCGTGGTCGCGGGTGTCGTCATTCGGTCGCATGTGTGCTGCTCGATTCGTCGGAAGCTGTGACACTGATCCCTAAGCGGGATCGTACTTGCGGCGTCTCCGTCTGAGGCCGTTTTCCCAATGAGTGCGTGGTTCCTCTTTCGGGTGCAACCGGAAGGTTTCACGTGAAACAGGCGCGGCCGTCAGCCGTAGGTGTCGCGTGGTCCGCGTCCTGCGACACGACGCGGGCCGCGCACCCAGCTCGGGGCGCTCGGGCCAACGACCCGCAGTTCGTTGACGACGCCCTCACCGACGCCGTCAGCGATGGAGGCCAGCAGGGATGCGGTGAGCAGCTGCAGCTGCGTGGCCCAGGCCGTCGATTCCGCGCGCACGGTGAGCACGCCGTCCTCGAACGTGAGGGGCCGAGCGTGCTCGGCCACGCCCGCACCGACGAGATCGGCCCACCGCGACATGACGGCCCCGGCTGCCACGTCGACGTTCCACCCCCGCTCGAGCAGGAGGCGTTTCATCGTCGAGTCGATGAGTTGGGGGTCGCGTCCATCGCGATTCGACGACGGCGTGAAGCTCTGCGTCGAGCGGGAACGCCGGGGCGCAGGACGCGAGCCCGGACGAAAACCCCGCTCGGCGGCATTGCGCTGAGCCCGAGCGAGCGCCAACCGCGCGGCGACGGCGCGCTCGTCCTCAGCGTTCGACTCGACCGGCGCCCCGGCACTATCGGTGCCAGTGCCAGTGCCCGGGGCCTGATCGTCCGGTGCCCCCGCATCGATGCCGCTGGTCTCACTCATCGGCCGCGTCACCGTCATCACGGTCGTCCGCATCACGGGCGGGCCCATCCGGGGCGTCCTCGGCCTCGGGCAGACCCGGGTGAGCCGCCGGCTGCACGCCGCCAGGCGCCTCCTCGAGGGATCCATCGCCTCGAGGCGCGACGTGGCCCTTCGTCACGTGGAAGACCTGGCCGGAAAGCCGCGCGGGAACGTCCTCCTCAACGGCGGCGGTGATGAGCACCTGCTCGGCGTCGCTCACCATGTCGGCCAGCCGTTCGCGGCGCCCCGCGTCGAGTTCGGCGAAGACGTCGTCGAGGACGAGGACGGGGTCGGTGCCGAGGTCATGACGCAGCAGGTGGAAGGCCGCGAGGCGCAGGGCGAGCGCAAACGACCACGACTCACCGTGACTCGCGTAGCCCTTGGCGGGCAGGTCTCCGAGCGTCAGGGTGACGTCGTCCCGGTGCGGCCCCACGAGGGTGACACCACGTTCGATCTCGCGGGTCCGCTGGAGCTCGAACGCCTCATGAAAGGCCTTCTCGAGCTCGTCGCGCTCCGGAACCTCGCCCGAGGCGATGCGCGCCGCGGTCGACTCCGGCAGTGACGACACATACGCGAGGCGCGCATCAGAACGCCCGGCACTCACCTCGTCGTACGCCTGGGCCACGTAGGGGGCCAGATCTTTCAGCAACCGTAGACGGGCGTAGACGAGGGCAGAACCGACTGACGCGAGGTGCGTGTTCCACTCGACCAGCGTGTCGAGCGCTGTTTCACGTGAAACCTCTTCATCCGCCGAGAGGCGAGGGCCTCGCGCGCCCTTCTTGAGCGCCGATTGGGCGGAGCGCAACAGGGCGTTGCGCTGCTTGAGAATCTTGTCGTAGTCCGAACGAGCACCGGCCCAGCGCGGTTGACGCGCGACGAGGAGGTCGTCAAGAAATCGGCGACGTTCCCCGGGGTCGCCCTTGACGAGCGCGAGATCCTCCGGCGCGAAGAGCACGGTTCGCAGCGTCCCGAGGATGTCACGGGGACGCCCCGCGGCCGCGCGTCCGATGCGTGCCCGGTTGGCCCTACCCGGAATGATCTCGAGCTCGAGCACTGTTTCACGTGAATCACGGACGACGGCCGCGCGCACGAAGGCCCGCTCGGCTCCGAAGCGGACGAGGGGAGCGTCCGTCGAGACACGATGCGACCCCAGGGTCGCGAGGTAACCGGCGGCTTCGACCAGGTTGGTCTTGCCCTGGCCGTTGAGGCCCACGAATGTGGTCACTCCGTCAGCGAGCTCGACTTCCGCCTCCGTGTAGGAGCGGAAGTCACGCAGCGACAGATGGCGGAGTCTCACAGCGCTTTCGGTCGGTGGCTCGGATGCCCTGGGGTCGAATCGTCAGATCAGCGAACGCCGATCAGTGCTCGTTGGGGGCAGCGCCTGGGCGCGCGGCGCCCGCGTCCTTCTTCGGCTCGGCGGCGCCGGAGACCTCGGCCTGGCCTTCCTTCGCGGCGCGCCACGGCTCGCGACCGAACTGCATGACCTCGTGCCCGCCGAACTGACCGCGCAGTGCGGCGACCGCCTGCATCTGCGGGCTGTTCTCCTGGCGCGAGGCGAAACGGCCGAACAGCGCGGCGGCGAGCACCGGCATCGGGACGGCGTTCGCGATGGCCTCCTCGAGCGTCCAGCGACCCTCACCGGAGTCGGTCGAGTACTCGGAGACGCCCTCGAGGTGCGGCGTCTCCTCGAGCGCCTTCACCATGAGGTCGAGCAGCCAGGAACGCACGACGGTGCCGCGCGTCCAGGCCTTGAAGCAGCCGTGGACGTCGGTGACGATGTCCTTCGCCTCGAGCAGCTCCCAGCCCTCGGCGTAGGCGTGCATGAGGCCGTACTCGATGCCGTTGTGGACCATCTTGGCGTAGTGACCGGCGCCGACCTCACCGGCGTGGACGAAACCCTCCTCGCGGGGGCCCTCCGGGCGCAGTGCGTCGAAGACCGGCATCATGCGCTCGACGTCGGCGTCGTCACCGCCGCACATGAGGCCGTAGCCGTTCTCCTTGCCCCAGATGCCGCCGGAGACACCGCAGTCCATGAAGTGCACGCCCGTCTTGGCGAACTGCTCGGCGTGGCCCTGGTCGTCGGACCACTTGCTGTTGCCACCGTCGATGACGAGGTCGCCCTCGGCGAGCAGGCCCTGCAGCTCGGACATGACGGAGTCGGTGATCTTGCCGGCCGGCACCATGACCCAGATGTTGCGCGGTGCGTCGAGCTTCTCGACGAGTTCGGCGAGGTCCGCGACGTCGCTGATCTCGCGATTCGTGTCGTAGCCGATGACCTCGATGCCCGCAGCCTTCATGCGATCGCGCATGTTGCCGCCCATCTTGCCGAGACCGATCAAACCAAGCTGCATGGGTCTTCTCCTTCGTGACGTTGCATGTCCGACACGCACGTCTGGAACGCGCGCATCACGAAAACTCAGGGTTCACGCTACGCCCGTCCGGGCAGGGGCGCGAACGCTGTCCGAACGGCCGTCAGTTCGCGAAACGCACCGGCATGATGAGGTAGCGATAGCTGTCGTCGGCGTCACCGTCGATCTCGTCCTGACCGGACAGGACAGCCGGACGCGTCGGCTGGGTGAAGCCGAGGCGGACGTACTTCGTGCCGACGACGCCGAGCCCGTCGAGCAGGAACTGGGGGCTGAACGCGATCTCGAGCTCGGGGCCGTCGATCTTCGCTTCGAACGTCTCCGACGCCTGCGCGTCCTCGCCCGTGCCGGCCTCGATGCGCACCGAATCCTCGGCGAACCGCAGACGGACGGGCATGTTGCGCTCAGCGACGAGGGAGACGCGCTTGCACGCCTCGGCGAGCTGCGCCGTCTCGACGATCGCCGTCGTGTCGACGCTCGTCGGGAACAGGCTCGTCACCTTGGGGTAGTCGCCGTCGAGCAGACGCGTCGTCATGCGACGCTGGCCGGCCTCGAAACCGGCGAGACCGGAACCCGTCGACGCGCCGCTCAGGGAGAGCGAGACGTTGCCGGCGGCACCGAGGGACTTGGCAAGCGAGTCGAGGGTGCGCGCGGGCACGAGCGCCGCGTACTCGGCGCCCTCGTCTCCGGCGTTCCACATGACCTCGCGCATCGCGAGGCGGTAGCGGTCCGTCGCGAGCAGCGTCAGCTTGTTGCCGACGACCTCGACGCGCACACCGGTGAGGATCGGCAGGGTGTCGCCGCGGTCGGCCGCGACGCTGACCTGCGCGACGGCCTGCGTGAAGACGTCCCCAGCGATGACGCCCGTCGGATCGGGGTTGGCGGGCAGCGTCGGGTACTCGCCCGTCGGCATGCTCTGGAGGCTGAACTTCGCGCTGCCGCACGTGACCTGCACCTTCGAGCCCTCGCTGACCAGTTCGATCGGCTTGTGCGGCAGACTCTTCGTGATGTCGGCGAGCAGGCGGCCCAGGACGAGGACGGTGCCCGCCTCTTCAACGTCGGCGTCGACCGTCACCTTCGCGGAGACCTCGTAGTCGAACGCGGACAGCGTCAGACCCTCGGGGCTCGCCTCGAGCAGGACACCCGCGAGCACGGGGACGGGCGGGCGCTGCGACAGACCGCGCACTGCCCAGGCCACCGCTTCGGCCAACACATCGCGTTCAACCCGGAGCTTCACGTCCACCGTCCCTCATCGTTCGTCGTCGCAGGCGAGCTGTGACCCTCGTGCGATGTCTCGTCACGCGCGGGGTGGCTTTCTGCTGCGAACGAACTCCGCGTCGATGCCACAGGCACAGCTGTGCGCTCGTGAGCCTAGCTCAGGTCGTCGGCCTGGCCCAAGAGACGACGAGGGGTGCTGACGGGGGACGTTGCCGGCTCGTCGGCAGTGGGGTGCGGTGTGGATACGTGGGGCGCTTTCTCGCCATGGTGAAGATGTTGGTCGTCGTCATAGGGGGTGTGGATGGTGGGGAAAACCCCTGTTCGCCCTCGTCAGCACTGGGATCTCGGGTGTGGGTGACGTGGGGATCGGTGCTGTGGACGGTGACAGCCGGTTGTGGAGAGAAAATCTTCATCCACAAGCGGCTGTCGTTGCGGTGTGGGTTTTCCCCTGATCGGACGGGTTTTCCACTGCTTCATCCCCAGAAACTGTGGATAACCCCGTGGATGAGGGGTGAGTCACTCGATGCTGGCTGAGCGTCCGCCGTGGACCAGACCTGAACTACATCCATGTCATCCACATTTCCACAGCGTTGTCCACAGGTGTGGATGAGCGCCATTCCGGGGTTCGTTGACCTTCGGATGTTCGCGGGCCGTCCGCGACCCACACCGTGCCCACATGGTTTTCCCCAGATTCTGTGGACAACCATGTGGGTGGCACCTGCGAGCCGCCGAACGGCAGTTTGGCAGCTGTCGGGCGTTGGCCCGCCGTTCACTCACGCACTCATCGACGCGCCGCCACGTGGGCGGCCCAGAGCAACGCGCCCGATGCGACGCAGCAGAAGGCGGCGAGCGCCCACGGGACGTCGCTGCCCCACGGCTGCAGTGCGATGACGACGCCGACCGTGGCTGAGGCGAGGGCGAACAGCAGGCCGTACGACGCCTGACGGGCGGCGCTGAGGTGCCCGGCTGCCCGCGCGCTCAGCCAGGAGCCCGCGATCATGCACACCACCATCGGCACGAAGAACATCCAGTAGTCGTTCTCGCCAAGCCCGAGTAGCCCTCCGAGGAAGAGAGGCGCGTTCGAGATGAACAAGAACTGTCCTGCGAACGCGAGCGACGCGGCCAGCGCGATGCGTAGGAACCGACCGCTGCGCAGTGCCGCCAGGAGAGCGCTCACGATGGGCCCGAGTGCGAGGGACGAGCGTTGTTCCACGGGAAGTGTCTCGGGCAGGAACCTGTTCACGCAGATGGTCATGACCACACCGAACGCGGTGAGGAACCAGAAGATCGAGCGCCAGTCGCCCACCGTCAGCAAGGCACCGCCCAGGATCGGCGCGAAGGCCGGCGCGAGTCCGAAGATCATCGACACCTGGCTCATCAGGCGTTGTGCCTCGGGGCCGGAGAAGAGGTCGCGGATCACCGCACGCGCGATGATCTGACCCGCCCCGGCCGCGAACCCCTGGAACGCGCGGAAGACGAGCAGCAGTGGCAGAGACGGCGCCAGGGCGCAGCCGACGGAGGCGAGGACATAGACACCGATCCCCACCGTCATGACGGGTTTGCGACCCACCGCGTCCGACACCGGCCCGTGGAACAGGCTCATGACGGCGAACGACAACAGGTAGACGCTGACCACCTGCTGCATCGCGGCCGGTTCCACGTGAAACTCGGCGCCCATGCGGGCGAACGCGGGCAGGGGCGCGTCGACGTTGAAGGGGCCGAACATAGACAGCCCGGCCAGCACGAGCGTGAGGACGGCGCCGGCACGACGCGTCCCTGATGTGGCTGCGTCAAGGGGAGCAGCATGCGGGGCGCGGTGCGTTGTCATCCGCGCATTGTCTCAGCGTCAGGCGCCTACAGTGACGCCGATCACGCCGATGTGCCGTGGAGTCAGTGACTGCGACGGCGGATCTGCGTCGTCAGCTCCGTGATCTGGTCGTACACGGGGCGACGCTCACCGATGAGCTGGCGGATCTTCTTCTCCGCGTGCATGACGGTCGTGTGGTCGCGCCCACCGAAGTGCTGTCCGAGCTGTGGGAATGAGTGCTCCGTCAGCTCACGCGACAGGTACATGGCGATCTGACGCGCCATCGTCAGGTTGCGTGAGCGCGACGGCCCCTTGATGTCGTCGACCGTCACCCCGAAGTAGACGGCCGTCTCGGCGATGATGTGGCCGACGGTGATCTGCCCCGTCTCGCTCGGCACGACGTCCTTGAGGACGAACGCGGCCTTCGCCCGGTCGACCGGTTCCTTCTGCAGCGACGCATAAGCGGCGACACGGATGAGCGCGCCCTCGAGCTCACGGATGTTCGTCGAGATCTTCGAGGCGATGAGCTCGAGCACGTCATCGCCGATGTCCATGCGCTCGGCGTTGGCCTTCTTGCGCAGGATCGCGATGCGCGTCTCCAGCTCGGGCGGGTGGACGTCCGTCGTCAGGCCCGACTTGAAGCGGCTGCGCATGCGGTCGGCGAACGTCGTCAGCTTCTCCGGCGGCTGATCCGAGGTCAGCACGATCTGCTTGCCGGTGGAGTGCAGCGCATTGAAGGTGTGGAAGAACTCCTCCTGCGTCTGCTCCTTGCCCTGCAGGAACTGGATGTCGTCGATGAGCAGGACGTCGACGTCGTCGCGGTAGCGGCGCTGGAACGTCGCGGCGCGGTCGTCACGGATCGAGTTGACGAAGTCGTTCGTGAACTCCTCGGAGCTGACGTATCGCACCCGCAGCTTCGGGTGGTAGTCGTGCACGTAGTGACCGATCGCGTGCAGCAGGTGGGTCTTGCCGAGCCCCGAGTCGCCGTGGATGAACAGGGGGTTGTAGGCCTGGCCCGGCTCCTCGGCGATGGCGATGGCGGCGGCGTGCGCGAACCGGTTGCTCTCACCGATGACGAACGTGTCGAACGTGTACTTGGGGTTGAGGCGCGGGGCCTCGGTGTCGCTCGGAGCGGCAGCGGCATCGCGCTGATAGCCCGTCGAACGAGGCGGCAGGACGACGCCCGGGTCGGCCTTCGTCGGCCTGGGTGCGCCCTGGCCGGGTACGGTGAACCCGAGCGTTCCATCACCGGATTCGGTTGCTGCAGAGGTGTTCTCGTCGGACGCGTCACCCTCGTCGTCGAGGTCGCGCACCGCTGCCTGGAGACTCTCGTCCACGCTGATGGCGACGCGCACCTGCTGGCCGAGCTGATCCGACAGCGCCTTCGCCACCGGTTCGCGCAGCGGCCCCTCGAGCATTCGCTTCGTCTGGTCGAAGGGCACGGACAGCAGCACGTTGTCACCGAGCAGCCCGACGAAGCGCGTCAGGTTGAGGTAGGCGCGATCACGCGAGCCGATGCCGTGCTTGTCCATGTCCTCCAACGCGGCGTGCCAGGTGCGCTCGTAGTCGACGGGTTCGTCGGTGGTCACGTGGCTCCTCCTGGCGCTGCGGGGGTCGCAGCCGGTCGGTCGTTGGTGCTCGAGGCCGTGATGGCGACGAGGCGGGCTTGGCGTCTCCCCATAGTAGGCCCCATATCCACAGAGTTATCCACAGCCTGTGCACGGTGTGTCGTGGGGCTCGTCGGGCGGTGTGGCGCCAGATGAGGGGAATGTCGTTTTCTCGCCAGGCTAACGGCGTGTCGACTGGATTTGTGCAGCGACGTGTGAATCACAGATGTGTTATTCGCGTGCGCGCGCTGTTAGGTATGGAGTGGAGGTTCGGACGTTTTGACCCTGTTGGCCCCGCATGCGTAAGCTAGATGACGATTGTCTGCGCCCCGATGACGGTGATCCACCGCCTCGATGCGTGCCGTTCCAAGGTATTTTCGCCGATGGGCAGGCCCTGTGGGCCGCCATTGCCGGTGCTGCAGGAGTGGGATGCCGAAGGTTCGAAGAGCCTGGAGCCCGTCACGTGCGGGTGGCGCGACAACCCTGACCATCAGCACGACGGCGGCGCGCGAGCGTTCGCCCTTCCCCAATGGAGTTCGACGTGAGCAAGCGCACCTTCCAGCCCAACAACCGTCGCCGCGCCAAGACGCACGGCTTCCGTCTGCGCATGCGCACCCGCGCCGGCCGCGCCATCCTGGCGAACCGCCGCGCCAAGGGTCGCAAGCAGCTTTCCGCCTGAGTTCGGCCCACGACCGGCCGTGCTCCCTGCTCAGCATCGCATTCGTGACGCAGGGCAGTACCGCGCCGTCCTGCGGGATCGACGTGCAGGGCGCGCGGGTGGCTCGCTGCTCGCCGTTCATGTGATCGACGCCGACGCGTTCGGCCTCTCACCCGAGGATCGGGTGGGGCCGCGCGTCGGTTTCGTCGTTTCAAAGGCCGTGGGCAACGCCGTCGTGCGTTCGCGGGCCAAACGCGTGCTGCGGCACGTCGCCCGGGACGCGTTGAGCGAGATCGATCCCGGGCTCGACATCGTCGTGCGCGCGAACCCGGCGATCGCCGGCGCCTCGAGCCACGACGTCGCGAGGGAGTTCGATCGGATGCTCGCCAAGGCGACGCGTCGACAGCGACCCGATGTTTCACGTGAAACGGATTCACGTGAAACATCGGGTCGGTCGCATCAGGACGCGTCGAGGGTTCGACGATGAGTGCTGGGGTGCCTCGAGCGCCGGCCGGCGATGATGTGCCCGTCGACCACGCCGCGTCAGCCACACCGGTGCCGGACGAACAGCACGGCTGGCGCCGCGTCGTCGTATGGCCGCTGCTCGTGGTCGTCCGTTTCTACCGTCGGTGGATCTCCCCGGCGTTGCCTGCCACGTGCCGGTTCTACCCGTCGTGCTCGACGTACGGCCTCACGGCCCTGCAGCGATTCGGCCCGATCAAGGGCACCTGGCTCACGCTCAAGCGGCTCGGCCGTTGCCATCCGTGGAACCCCGGCGGGGTCGACCACGTTCCTCAGAAGAAGACCTCCTGACGCCTGCTCGTCCGCGAGCGGCGTCGACTCACGCCCACATCATTGCGAAGGATGATTGATGGACACCCTGCTCTATCCACTCGAGTGGTTCGTCGCCGCCATCATGGTCGGCTGGCACAAGCTCTTCTCGCTCGTCGGCCTGCCCGAGGCGTCCGGCTGGACGTGGGCGCTGTCCATCGCCGGCCTCGTCATCGTGCTGCGCATCCTGCTGATCCCACTGTTCGTCAAGCAGATCCACGCGTCGCGTCGCATGCAGCTCGTGCAGCCAGAGATGCAGAAGATCCAGGCCAAGTACAAGGGCAAGAAGGATCCTGAGTCCCGCGCCAAGCAGCAGGAAGAGATGATGGAGCTGTACCGGACCACCGGTACCAACCCGCTCGGCTCGTGCCTGCCGATCCTGCTCCAGGCGCCGTTCTTCTTCGCGCTGTTCCGGGTGCTCAACAACCTGAGCAAGATCGCCGACGGGCGTCACGATGAGATCGGCTTCCTCACGAAGTCGCTCGCCGGCCAGGCAGAGAGCTCGAAGCTGTTCGGCGCGAAGCTGTCCGACACCTTCATGGGCACGTACGGCTGGGGATCGGCCAAGTGGGTCGCCATCCTGCTCATCGTCCTCATGTCGGCGACGTCGTTCATCACCCAGCACCAGCTGATGCGACGCAACATGCCGAAGGCCGCACTCGAGGGGCCGATGGCGAAGCAGCAGCAGATCATCATCTACCTGATGCCGATCTTCTTCGCGATCTCCGGTGTGAACTTCCCGATCGGTGTCCTCATCTACTGGTTCGTCACGAACGTGTGGACGATGGGCCAGCAGTGGTTCGTCATCCACCGCATGCCGACGCCCGGATCGGCCGCCGAGAAGAAGCTCGAGGAGCGCAACCGCGCCAAGGGGCGCGAGCACAAGACCGTCACGATGGACGATCTGCGCAAGGCCAATGAGGGCAAGCCGAAGGGCCGCTTCGCCCAGGCCATGGAGAAGGCGCAAGAACAGGCCCGCGAACAGCAGGGCGTCAAGACGGGTGCACGCCCCGCCGGCGCGTCGAAGGTCTCCATGTCGAAGAAGAAGGCGGCTGCGAGTGACGACGTCGTCGAGTCGAGCGTCGTCGAGACACCCGCGGCGACGAACCCGATGCGCGAGAACGGCCGGGCCACCAAGGCGCCGCAGACCGGGCCGCGCAACCAGCCGAAGAAGAACACGCCGCGCTCGAAGCGCAAGAAGTGAGAGGGACGTCATCATGACCGAACAGGCACCGGGACGCTCTGGCGTCACCAACCTCGAGCGCGAGGGTGAGATCGCGGCGGACTTCCTCGAGAAGCTACTCGACATCGCCGACCTCGACGGCGACATCGACGTCGAGGTCGAGGGAGGCCGCGCGGCCGTCTCCATCGTCGACTCCGAGGAAGGCCAGGTGCCGCGCTCCCTCGTCGGCTCCGGCGGCAAGACGCTCGACGCCCTGCAGGAACTCATGCGTCTCGCCGTCCAGGCTGAGACGGGCGAGCGCAGCCGCGCGATGCTCGACATCGCCGGCCATCGTGCTGAGCGACGAAGCGCTCTCGAGTCGAAGGCTGCTGACGCCGTCGCGGAAGCGAAGAAGACTGGCGCCAAGGTCGAGATGGAGCCGATGACCGCGTTCGAGCGGAAGGTCGTGCACGATGTGGTGCTCGCCGCAGGGCTGACGTCGGAATCCGAGGGCGCCGAGCCGAACCGCTACGTCGTGGTGCTGCCCGAATGATCGTGTTTCACGTGAAACTCGAGCGTGAGACGGCAGCATGACGCAGCCCGCTCACGAGCACGACGCGAAGACGCCTGCGGCCCCGCAGGCGTCTTCGCCGCCTCCGGCACCCGACACGGCAGCGGCCTTCCTGGCTGACCAGCTGCCGCTCATGACGCGCTACGTCGACGTCCTGTGCGACACCGGCGTCAGCCACGGGCTCATGGGCCCGCGTGAGGTGCCGCGCATGTGGGAACGGCACGTCCTCAACTGCGCCGTCGTCCACCCTGGAATCGCCCGGGGGTCTCACGTCGCCGACATCGGTGCCGGCGCCGGGCTGCCCGGCCTCGTCCTCGCCATTGCCCGCCCCGACCTCACGATGACGCTCGTCGAACCTCTGCTTCGACGGACGACGTGGCTGGCCGACGTCGTCGAAGAACTCGACCTGCCGAACGTCGAGGTGGTGCGCGCCCGCGCGGACGAGTTGTGGGGGCAGCGCACGTTCGACGTCGTGACGTCACGTGCCGTCGCGCGCATCGGGGAACTGGCGCGCTGGTCGTTGCCGCTCGTGAGCCGGGGCGGCGAGATGTTCGTCCTCAAGGGCTCGAGTGCCGCCGAAGAGCGTGACGAGGACGAGGCCGTACTGCGCCGGTTGCGTGTTCGCACGGCTGAGGTGGAGACGTGGGGCGAGGGCACCGTCGAGCCACCGACGGTGACCGTCCGGCTCACCGTCGACGGCGTCGCGCCGCAACTCACGCGCAAGCAGGCCGGCACGATCGACAAGACCAAGCAGAAGCCGTCCCGCCGTCCGGATCGGCGCGCCTGAGCTTCTCTCCGGTGCCGGTGCGCCACCCCACGTGATTCCCTGTCCCCAGGTGTGACGGCAACGTCAGGCCTGGGGACAGCCGCGTTCGCCCCCTGCGCCACAGGTGACACAATGGGGTCTTGCCGTCAACGCGAATCCGAGGAGAACCGGTGACATCCACTGCCCCAGTCGGCTGGCCCACCCACAGGCCTGGCGTCGCGCACACGGGCCCGAGCCCAGAGCCCGTCGGATGGCAGGGTTTCTCCACCGCAGCGGCAGAGAGCCTCGGTGTCGATGCGGTCGTCACGGAGCAGGCTGACGGCCCGATCGGTGCTGACGTTTCACGTGAAACACCTCAGCCGATGATGGATCCGCAGGTCTCGGGGGTAACCGGCCAGCGCACGACGGATGCCGCTGACGAGGTCGCTGAGCCGTCGGCCGCTGGCCAGGACGCCGCACCCATGAGGGAATCGGAACCCTCACCTCGCGAGATGCAGGATGGCGAGGATGCCGCGCCAGCCGGCGATGCCGTCTCTGACGTGCGAGCTGCGCTCGGTTACGACATCCTGCTCGGCGGGGCGATTGTTCCCCGTGAAACAACGACCCCGACGGCTCCCGCGCCGCGTGACGCGGATGGAACCGAGTCGGTCGATGGCGTCGAGGCCGCCACCCCAACCGACGCCCGGGGCGATGACGACCGTGCTGACTCTAGTGCCGCTGACACGAAGGCCGAGGTCGCCGTCTCCGATGGCGAAGGTGTGGGGGATGCCGCCACGACGGTGACGTTGACCGATCCCGTCGTCGACGAGGCATCGACAGATCAGGGCACGGCCGAGGTGCCCGAGGGCACTGCGGCACAAGACGATGTGTCGCACCGCAATTCTGCACAGAGCGCGGGGTACGTGCCGCGTCATCATGCCGAGTCCGAGGCCACAGACGCTCCGCAGTCGCAGAGCGTCGAGGCTGATCCCGCCCTGGCTGCGCGCTCGCCCCTGCCGTCGCGGCGCGCTCGCCGCCATGCCCGCCCCCGCGTCCCCAGCTTCGAACGCGCGACGGACACCGACTGGCAAGGCATGACAGATCACGACGACCCACAGCACCCCATGGACGACGAAGGACGACGCGATGTGCTCCACGCCGAACCCGAGGCACCGTCAGCCGAGCCCAGGCCGGCTCGCGTGAGCTTCACGAGCGTCGAGCAGTTGCCTCGCCCGACCCATCCGCGGGTGCTCACCGTCGCGAACCAGAAGGGTGGCGTGGGCAAGACGACGACGACCGTCAACGTCGCGGCGGCGCTCGCGCAAGCGGGTCTCAAGGTGCTCGTCATCGACATCGACCCGCAGGGCAACGCCTCGACCGCGCTCGGCATCGAACATCACTCCGACGTGCCGAGCGTCTACGACGTCATCGTCGAGGGAACGCCGATCGACGAGGTCATGGCGCAGTGCCCCGACATCCCCGGCCTGTGGTGTGCGCCCGCGACGATCGACCTCGCCGGAGCGGAGATCGAGCTCGTCTCGCTGGTGGCTCGCGAATCCCGTCTGCACCGCGCGATCAACGCGCAACTGGCGGATTCGACCCCGGACGAGCGCTTCGACTACGTCTTCATCGACTGCCCTCCGAGCCTGGGGCTGCTCACCGTCAACGCGTTCGTCGCCGCCGACGAGGTGTTCATCCCGATCCAGTGCGAGTACTACGCGCTCGAGGGGCTGAGCCAGCTGCTCAAGAACATCGAGATGATCAAGATGCACCTCAACCCCGGGCTGCACGTCTCGACCATCCTGCTCACCATGTACGACGGGCGCACCAACCTCTCCGCGCAGGTTGCGGACGAGGTGCGCGCGCACTTCCCCGAGCAGGTGCTCGGCGCGCTCGTGCCGCGATCGGTGCGCATCTCGGAGGCGCCGAGCCATGGCGAGACCGTCATGACGTACGACCCGACGAGCACCGGCGCGACGAGTTATCGCGACGCGGCACGGGAGATCGCCCTGCGCGGTGCGAGCGTGCCCGAGCCGTCGGGGCGCATCGGACGATGACCGACGCCGCGACGACCGACGGCCATCGCCGTCATGCTGCGACGTCGTCCGCAGCCTTCTCATACTCATCCCGCCTGACCCACCGTGTAGGAAGTGGACCTCGATGAACGACAAGCGACGTGGACTCGGCCGTGGCCTGGGTGCGCTCATTCCCAACACGACCGAACCGACGCGGGTGACGCGCCCGACGGACGTCTTCTTCACCGACTCCAAGGCCTCGCGTGCGCAGGACGGCGACGAATCCGGCGCCCCTGAGGCCCGTGCGAGCCGCTTCAGCGAGGCCCTGACGCCGCGCCCGTCGCACCAGGCGCCGCGCGGCACCGAACCCCGAACCGAGTCGCGCGCCACGACCCATCGACGTCACGACGACCTCGCCGCCGCCGCGGCCGCCGTCACGCAGCCCGCGGGGCAGGCGCCGAGCGTTTCACGTGAAACAGAGGTGGCCAAGCTCGAAGCGCAGCCGGCGCAGCGTGATGGGGCGGCCGGCGAGAGTGGTGCCGCGTCGAACCTCGCGCCCGTGCCCGGCGCCTCGTTCGCGGAGATCCCGCAGTCGCTCATCCGCCCGAACCCCAAGCAGCCGCGCTCGGTGTTCGACGAGGAACACATGGCCGAACTCGTCCATTCGATCGGCGAGATCGGCGTGCTGCAGCCCATCGTCGTGCGGCCCGTGCCCGAGAGCGACCCGGAGCACGCGCAGACGCCGTACGAACTCATCATGGGCGAGCGGCGGTGGCGCGCCTCCCAGGAGGCCGGTCTCGCGACCGTGCCGGCCATTGTCCGCTCGACCACGGACGAGGATCTGCTGCGTGATGCCCTGCTCGAGAACCTGCACCGCAGCCAGCTCAACCCCCTCGAAGAGGCGGCAGCCTACGCGCAGTTGCTCGAGGACTTCGGCTGCACGCACGACGAGCTCGCCACGAAGATCGGCCGCAGCCGCCCGCAGATCTCCAACACGATCCGCCTGCTCAAGCTGCCGCCGGTGGTGCAGCGTCGCGTCGCCGCAGGCGTCCTGAGCGCCGGCCACGCCCGTGCCCTGCTCGGCATGAGTGACCCCGCCGCGATGGAGCGGCTCGCGCAGCGCATCGTCGCCGAGGGGCTGTCCGTGCGTGCCACGGAGGAGATCATCGCGCTCGGTGACGACACGAAGCCGCGCAAGAGCGCTGTTCCACGTGAAACCAACCCGGACCTCGACCACTGGGCCAGCAACCTCGCCGACAAGCTCGACACCCGCGTCGGCATCACGATGGGCAAGAACAAGGGAAAGCTCACCGTCGAGTTCGCCTCCGTCGATGACCTCAACCGCATCATGGACGCTCTCGGGATCGAACGTGGCTGAGCGTCTCGACCCGGATGAGGCTCCTGAGGTCGATCATTCTGACGGCAGCTCGGCCACGGCGCAGACGCAGGACGGGCATCTGACGCGTTCCGACATCACCGACGCTCCGCTGATCGACGGCACGGATCCGCTGAGCGACAACGCCATCGACCGCCGTCGGGGCCGCACAGCGACGCCGCAGCTCGTCATCTTCTGCCTCTTCGCGCTGATCTTCGTCTACTTCGTCATCGGCGACGTCATGCACGGCGACTGGGGCATGGCGGTGCTGGGCCTCGTCGTCCTCGGCATCTGCGGGGCGGCCATCAAGCGAGAGTTCGACAAGAACCGCTGAACCACTGACGGCCGCCCCCCTTGCGTCCAAGTGCACCCGGGTGCATCTGGGCGCAAGGGGAGGGCAGCACGGGGGTAGAGACGAAAAGCCCCGGCCCACCATGTCTGGTGGGC
>NZ_JBXASS010000016.1:0-63138 GCF_058809565.1 Dermacoccus sp. MPR-E5
CGTTTCCCCCTTCCCCAGCCCCTGACCTAGGTATGCTGCGAAAGCCGAAGAATTGACCTAGTGAGAGCGGTTGTCATGTCAACCGTATGCGCATCGCAGCAACAAGCCTGCCCCTCGTCTTCGGCGTGTCTCTTGTGACGCCGACAGCCCTGGCGGCTGAGAAGCCCGTGCCCGCAGCTCAGAGCGCAACCGACCGCTCTAGCGACGCAGAGTGCCTTGACCAGTTCCTCAAGGGTGGCGAGGCGAAGGCAACGCCCTTCATCCAGGCGAGCAGTCAGGAAGAAGCAATCAAAAAGCTCAATGACTACCAATGTGGAAAGGGCGCATCGGTACGTTTTACAACACCCAACTATGGGCCTTGCACGCTAAACCCCGGTGCAGTTTACCTGCGGAAGGAATATGACTACAAGGCTGCGGGTAATAAGCCCATCACGACATGCACCACGCCCGTAACATCTATCACTCACGCTGAAGAGATTCACTACAAGTGGTATGCGTGGTGGAAGAAGGCCGGCGGCACAACGATGTCGGGTGGTCGCAATATCGCAAAGCTCGAGCAGAAGAACGTGGTGAAGACCTGCAAGGGAACCACGAACACCACGTTTATTGGTTCCACGCTCGGTACGATCGTTTGGAAAAACAAGACCTACTACGCGCGGTCCTACACGAAGGTTGCTCAACTGAAGTGCACGATGTAGGCATGATCGCAGTCTTCGTAGACGGCTCAGCCAAGGTCGCACTCACGTCGGAAGACGAGCTTCTGAAGATCCTTGACAGCAACAAAAATCTTAGGACAAGAGTCTCATGGGAAGACTTGGACCTAGCCGGTGCAGCTCGGATTGAGAATAATCTGTACATTTGGGCTGCTGGAGACCTGAACGAATCGCCAGCGATTGCTTCAGCCCATGCAACATCAGAAGAAGCGACCGCCTGGATTGAAGATGACCCGATGAAACAATCTGGGTATTCAGCCGAAGTTCTGAGCCTCATTCGCCTGCCGATCGATGATCTCACCCAATTAGAGGTCTGACGTAACAGTGGAGGGGTAAGGCAGGTTTTCTGCCTTACCCCTCCACTGTTTTCTCACTCCGGCTCAACCGGGGTCCAGTGCAAGATCTTCATGTTCACCGGGCTCGTGCCGCCCATCCACGCATCGATCAGCGCGGCGTTGAAGGTCGCTGCGGCTTCCTCGTACTCCTGCGCTTCGATGCACGCGGCCACGGTCTCCATCTCAGACGCGTCGAGAGGGACGGTCGTCGTGATGTGCGTACGGTCTTCGATCGACGATGCTTTACCGCCCGTGTCGATCTCGACCTTCACCGTGCCTGGGATGGTGAAATGGCGCATCGCTGCCATGCGGTCCGCCTGGACTTTCCGCGCACCTCCCATGCCACGCTGCACGGCGGTGCGGCGCTTCTCTACGACCGGTGAGGCTTTCGCGAGCGGCATAGGGTTGCCGTCGCGATCGGCAGTCTTGGCCCATCGCTGCGCCTGACGATCACTCACGCCTGCCCACTGTGCCGCCTTCTTGATCGCCGCTGCGTGCGCGCTTCGCCTCGCCATTCACGCGGGCGAGCTCGCGTCGCTTCTGGCGGGGTGTACGGGCCTTGCTCAGACGCTCAGCGAGCTGGGCTTCCGCCTCGAAACGCGCGCGACGTTCGGCGCGCTGCGCGTGGTTTCGCACCATCTGCGGCACGGTCATGGCGCACCCCGACGCCCCGTCGCCCGCCGGCCCCAAGCCTCGACGTGCTACGACACCCCCGGCACATGCCGCGCGGCGCGCCTCACCCGACACGCCCGACACACCCACCGGCGCGTCATTCCCCCACAGCACCCACATACCCGGTATACATGTGAATACCGGGTATGCATACTGCGTATGCGGTAAGGGAACGGGAGCGTGACGTGCGCCGTCGACACATCGTCGGCGGCGCACGTCAGGCCTCACGAAGGGAAATGAACGATGACGCAACCAGCCCTCGAGCTCGACGGCGTGAGCAAGGTGCACCCCTCACCCGCGGGTGACGTGCACGCGTTGAAGGACATCAGCCTCGCGCTGTACCCGGGCGAACTCGTGGCCGTGATGGGCCCGAGCGGTTCGGGCAAGTCGACGTTGCTCAACATGGCCGGGGGCCTCGACGCGCCGACGAGCGGCGATGTGCGCATCGGCGGTGCGAGCATCGTCGGCGTCGGCCAGAAGGAGATGGCGAGTCTGCGCCGACGCAGCGTCGGGTTCGTCTTCCAGGACCTCAACCTCGTCCCGGCGCTGACGGCGGTCGAGAACGCCTCGCTCCCCCTCGAACTCGACGGCATGGGCCTGCGCGCCGCCCGCGCGGCCGGCTTCGAGGCGCTCGACGCCGTCGGCCTGGCCGACCTCGCCGACCGCTACCCCGAGGAGATGTCGGGCGGCCAGCAGCAGCGCGTCGCGATCGCGCGCTCCCTCGTCGGCGAGCGCCGCGTCGTGCTCGCCGACGAACCGACGGGCGCGCTCGACTCAGTCACGGGTGAGGAGGTGCTCATGGTGCTGCGTCAGCGCTGCGACGCGGGCGCCGCCGTCCTGCTCGTCACGCACGACTCGCGGCACGCGTCGTGGGCCGACCGCATCGTCAACCTGCGTGACGGCGCCGTCGTCGGCATCGTCGGCGACGAACCCGAGCCGTTCGGGGCGAGCGCCGTCACCCGCTCGCACGGTGCGACGAGTGTGACATCAGCAACGACGGAGGGCCGGGCATGATCACCGCGTCCGACCACCTGTCCCGGGTGCAGGAGCTCGCCGTCGTCAGCGTGCACACGTGGGTGCAGGGCTCGCCCCCGTCGCACGTGACGACGAAACCGGCCGAATCGTGGCTCGATGCGACGCACGGGCCGGCGCTCGAGGGCGTGTTCCTGTCGACGCCGGCGCTCGTCGTCCTGCTCGTCGGCATCATCGCCGTTGCGCTCGTCATGGCGGTGCGGACGGCCGGCGCGACGCGCGCGTCGCGTCCGGCGATCTCGCACCTGGCCGCACCTGCCAGTCGTGGGTCGCGCAACTCATCGGCGTCGGACGCCTCGCGCGCAGAGGGTCGTTGAGATGGCCTCCCCCCTCGCCGGATGGCGGCTGCCGCTGCGCCTCGCGTGGCGCGACATCATGCGTTACAAGGCCCGCTCGGCGCTCGCTGCGCTGCTCATCCTGCTGCCCGTCATGGCCCTGGCGACGATGCTCGCCTTCATCTCGACGTTCGAGATCAGCCCTGACGAAGAACGCGCCCGCGCCGTGGAAGGGCTCGGTGGCCTCGTCACGGTGTCCGCCGAGAAACCGGGCGTACCGATGCCGGCAGCCGGACGCGCCGTCACGACATCGAAGCCTCCGACGGCTGCTGAGGTGAGCGATCAGGCGGGCGTTGCCGCGCTCGAGGCCCACCAGGAAGGTTTCGTGTTCGCCGCCACGCAGGAGACGACGTCGGGTGGGTTCACGTCGACGTGGGGCACCGTCATGCTGACCGACGCCACCTCGCCCCTGCTCGCACGCAAGGCCACTCTCGTCTCGGGGCGCCTGCCGTCGAAGCCGGGTGAGGTCGCCGTCACCGAGTACGGCAAGAACATGGGGTTGCCGACCGAGGGGCCGATGCAGGCGCGCTCTGACTCCGGAAACCCGTCCGACAGCAAGACGGTGCACGTCACCATCGTCGGCACCGTGACGACGCCGTTCGCGGATGTCGCCGCCGTCGGGCCGGTGCCGACGGGGTACAAGCCGAGCTCGTCACCGGGGTTCCTCCTCGACGACACGCGCACGTTCTCGGCCGCTGACGTCGAGCAGTGGCACCGATTCGGCCTCGACCTGACGACCCGCGACAACGTGTCCGCGCAGGCGAGCGCCTATGACGTGGCTACGACGGGCGATTCGAGCATGGCCTTCGCCATCGCCGTCGCGACGATGGCCTTCGTCGCCGTGACGGCACTGCTCGCCGGCCCGGCGTTCGCGGCCGGCGCGACGCGTCAGCGTCGCAGCCTCGGGCTCGTCGCGGCGAACGGCGGCACCCGCGCCGTCCTGCGCCGCATCGTCCTGGCCAACGCGATGATCCTCGGTGCGCTGACCGCGCTCGTCAGTGCCGTCCTCGGCACCGCGCTCGGTGTCGTCGCCGCGAAGATCGCCTGCCGGCAGGTGACGACCCTCGATGCGCCTACCGACATCCGATTCAGCTGGATCGTCGGCCTCGTCGTCGTCTCGACGCTCGCCGCGCTCATCGCCGCGTGGGTGCCCGCGCGGGCTGCGGGTCGTACCAACCTTCTGCAGGCCCTGCGCGGGCAGGTGTCGGCGCGTGTCGTCAAGCGTCGACTGCCGACGATCGGCGTCATCGCCGTCGCGGCCGGCACGCTGTGCCTGTTCTTCGCGACGCAGCGAGGGGGCGACGGGTCGTCGATGAGTGAGGAGGGGCAGACCGCCCTTGCGTACATCGGCGTGCCGCTGTTCTTCGGCGGCGCGGTGCTCGCGGTGCCGTACGTGCTCATGGTGACCGGCAAGCTCGCCGGTCACCTGCCCCTGACGCCGCGCATCGCGGTGCGTGAGGTCAGCCGTCAGCGCACGCGGGCGACGGCGTCGATCGGCGCGGTGCTCGCCACCGTCGCCGTGTGCACGGGCGTCAGCGTCTACGGCGCGAGCGAGGACGCGTACCTCGCCAAGACGTACACCCCGTCGATGCCGATGGGTGAGGCGGCGTTCGTCTCGAGCTCTCCCGGCTCGCGGACCAGTGAGGCGGACGACAACACAGCCATCGCGGCGATCCGCAAGATCGTCCCCGGCGCCGCGGGTGCGTGGACAGTGGGCGCCGGAGACTTCATGCCCCGCTATCTCGCAGGGAAGTGCCCGGCGAAGAGCTCCGGTCAGGACGCCGCCGCCGCGGCCGTCAGCATGCTCGGCGTCGACGAGGCCGGCATGAAGCTCATGGGCCTCGATGCCGCGACGCGAGATGCTCTGAAGCGAGGTGAGTTCCTCCACGTCGGGCCATCGACGAACGACAGCCTGGGCGTCGCGGGATGGGGCCCCCAGTCGAGCGCCACGACGATCAACGACGGCAAGGTCACGCTGGCCGCGGTGCAGTGGAAGAACGCCGAACTGCCGGAGGCGACCGTCGCATCCTGCTCGCCCCTGACGGTGCCGGCACGCCCCGTGTCGTTCGACGCCGCGTTCAAGCTCGCTGGTTCGACGCCGAACTCGCTCATCGCGACGCGCGAAACGCTCGCGAAGCATCACATGACGGCCCATCTCGCGGCGATCACCGTCGCACCCGAGGGTGGGGTGAGCAAGAAGCTCGAAGGTCAGCTCAAGGCCGCCTCCCCGATCGACATGCCGTTGATGGTGGAGCGGGGCTACTCGAGCCCGATCCTCGTCATCCTCGGCATCATGACGGCGGCGCTCGCGTTCGTCGTCCTGCTCACGACGATCGTGTCGACGCTGCTCAACGACGCCGAATCGCAGGCCGATGCCGCGACGCTCGCGACCGTCGGGGCGCCCACGGGGATGCGGCGGCGCATCGTCGGCGCGCACGCGGCGGCGATCGGCGTCATCGGTGCGCTCATCGGCATCGCCGTCGGCATCGCGCCGGGGCTCATCCTGGCGCGGGCCTCGACGAACCACATGATGGACGAGCGGACGCACCAGCTCAGCGGCGGCACGTACGCGATCCCATGGTGGTCGCTCGCGATCATGCTCATCGCGGTGCCACTCGTCGCAGCGCTCGTGTCGATGCTGTTCGCACGCCGCAAGCCGGTGCTGACGAGGCGCGAGCGGTGAGCGTCATGCACGACTCGCGCCGGGTTCGGCGGGTTCGGCGGGTTCGGCGGGTGGGCGCGCCGCGTCGTACCGTTGAACGTTCATCGTTCACCGCGACGACGCGAAGGGGGCTGACGTGAGCGTTCGTAACGGCCTGCTCGCGCTGCTCGCGTCGCAGGAGATGTACGGCGCGCAGCTGCGCTCCGAGTTCGAGGCACGCACGGGTGGGCAGTGGCCCCTCAACATCGGCCAGGTCTACACGACGCTCGGGCGCCTCGAGCGCGACGGCCTCGTCGAGGGCGCGGGCGCGGCCGACGACGAGGGCCGCATTCCGTATCGCCTCACCGAGGCGGGGCGCGGTGAAGTGGATTCGTGGTGGGCCCAGGCCGTCCCGCGCGACGTGACGCCGCGCAACGAACTCGCCATCAAGTTGGCGCTCGCCGTCACGATGCCGGGCGTCGACGTGCGTGCGCTCGTCTCGACGCAACGCACCGCGACGATGCGGCACCTGCGCGAGCTCAACCGGTCGAAACCGCGCCGCACACCGGGCGCGCCGAGCGCTCCGACGCCTGACGAGCTCGTCCTCGAATCGCTCATCTTCGCCGACGAGGCCGAGCTGCGCTGGCTCGACTACGTCGAGGAGCGGCTGGCTCGCGGCTGACGTCGTGCGCGGTCCACATGGATCGCGAGGTGGGAGCGCCTGGCGCGGGGTTGACGTCGAGGTGCTTCGTCGCGCGCGCCTCAGTGCTGACGCGGTAGCTCGCGCCAGGTGCCGGTTCCCACCGCCTGTGCGAGGTCGCCCCGACGCGCTCGGGCGGCGCTGAACGTGGGGCACCGCTCCTCGTGAAGCACCCGGCCACGTCGACTCACACAGACGGCCCAGGGGCGACGAAACACGAAACGGGTCAATGCCAGCAGCGGAACCAGGAGCAACAGCAGAGCCAGCTCGCCGATGAGGTAGACCAGGACGACGATGAGCGGGACGAGCACGATGGCGAAGATCACCGCCGAGATCAGGTCATCACCGCCGGGGGATGCACTGAGGAGCTGCCCGGCCCACCGGTGAGCCCGGGGGCTCCACGGCAGCCACCGGCAACGCACCGCATAGGCGCGCGGTTTCGTGCCCGCTGCCGCGGGTTCCTTGACTCTCATGTTCTGTCCCTGAATTCATGAACACGACGCCATGCCACTGCCGCGGCGACGAGCACCCGTGTGCATGTGGAGGCGAAAGGCCCAGGTTTCCGGGGTTGTCGGTGGCCAGGTTCACAATAGAGGCATGCCCCGCCTCACGATGATGCTCGCGCCGCCGCAGGTGCGTCGCGCTGCCCGTCGTCGCGGGGTGACGAAGGCGCGCCTCGCGGACGAGCTGCAGACGTTCGTCGAGGTCAAGCCCGCGCCGGGGCGCTGGAAGACGGCGGCACACATCACGACGTGCGTGACGCTGACGGTGCTGGCGTTGTCGTTCGTCCTCGGCCCACAGCTCGGTCTGCTCGGGTTGACGGGCACGTTCTTGTGCACCGTCAGCGTCAAGCGGACGTGGCGTCACCGCGTCACCATCCTCGCGTGCATGACGCTCGCGTACGTCGCGGCGTTGACGATCGGGGTGAGCGTCGCAGGACATGCGGTGCTCACGACGGTCGCGCTGACGGCGATCGCCGGCGTCAGTGTGCTTCTGTACCACGCGCTCGTCGGCGACCCGCCTGGCCCTGTCTTTCTGACGATCGGCCCGGCCATCGGCACGTATCTGCCTACGGTCGGCGTGCCCGGCAGCCGGTTCCTGCTGGCAGCAGGCTGTGGCGCCGTGATGTCGAGCGTGCTGAGCCTCGCGCTGCAGTACCCGCAGCGTCACGAACCGGAGGATCAAGCCGTCGACGAGGCGCAGGAGGCGTGTGACGCGTACTTCGAGTCAGACCCGGACGGCGATTTCGTCGAGACGGGCCGCCTGCGGGACACGGCGTACGCGTCGATCTTCTCCGCGGCGTGGGCGTTGAGCGCGGCGACGGGCCGCCGTCACCCCGACCCGCACTGGCGCGAGCTGACGAAGCGCCTGCGCCGGTTGCACATCGAAGTCGTCCAGCGCACCGCCGCGACGCGACTGCCCGGGGCCGTGATCGCCGTCCCCGTCATGGCGCAGGCGCGCTACCTCGGACGCCCACCGCGGCGCTACCTGCTGCGCTGGGGGTTGTCGCGCTCGTCCTTGCCTGCGCTGATCGCGCGGCGCGCAGCGCTCGCGGTGCTGCTCACGTGCGTGCTCGCATACGCACTCGGCGTCACGCATCCGTACTGGGCGGTCATGACGACGGCGCTGCTCATCTCCCTCGGCGGCGACCGGTTGACACTGACGCATCGCGCCGCGCACCGCTTCGTCGGCACGGTCGTCGGGGTGGGGTTGTTCTTCCTCGTCAGCCTCACGCATCCGAGCGGCTGGTGGGTCATCGTCGTCGCGCTGATGTGCGTGTACCTGCTGCAGTGGACGGTCGTGCGCAACTATGCGCTGGGCTCGATGTTCATCACGCCGATGGCGCTGCTCGTGGCGTCGGCGGGCACGGCGCACAAGCCGATCGGTGAGTTGATGCTCGATCGCATCTTCGAGACGGCCCTGTCGTGCGTCATCTGCCTGTTCGTGCTGTGGGCGTTCGGGCGTCGTCTGCCCGTGCTGCTCGTGCGTCGTCAGTTCCGTCGCGCCCTGCGCGCCCTCGAGCGGGTGCTGCTGCTCCTGGCCGACGGTGAGCACAACTCCGAGCGGGGCGTCAGCGCGCGGCGCGACCTCGTCTTCGAGCAGCTCGAGGCCGCGCACGTCCTGCAGATAGCACAGCGCGACCTGCCGCGCGTGCTCGGGTCGTGGAGCGAGCTCGAGGCGAGCCTCGGTTCGGCCACGTACGTGACCCTCGCGGCGTGCTGGACGCACGATCCGCTCGCTCACCTCGACGCCGACGCGATGGCGTCACGCCTCGCGCGCCTCATCCACGACCTGCCGCCCGTCTCGACGCAGCTCGTCGACGCGACGACCATCGCCGCGAGCGTCGACGACCTACTCGACGTCGGGGGGCACGGCACCGCGCCGCGCCCGTAGCGGTGTCGTCGCGACAGCCGACGCGGTGCTCCCCACGTCCCGCACCCACCCCACGCGGTGAGTGCGATGAGCCGGACATGTACACGTTTTGCGGCTTCTCGTACACATCGCCCGAACGTGTCGATGGCATCACCATGTCGTCACCGCGAAGGCTCCGACGTCGGCGGATCAGCGATCGGTTGCCTCGGCCAGCGTGTCGAGGAGCGCGCGATTGAGGTAGACGACGCTGCGTCCGAGTTGCTGGCGCTCGAGAACATCGTGCTGCGCCAGGACGGAGAGCCACTTCGAAGCGGTTTGACGCTTGGCCAAGCCTGCGTCGACGATCGCCTCGATGCGGACGTACGGCTGCGCGAACAGCACCCGCGCGAGGTCTGACGCGGGTGCCTGCGCCGGGAGATGCCGGCGGATCGCGTCCTCCGCTTCCCGGCGCAGCCCTTCGATGACCTCGACGAGCGAGAGCGTCCATCGAGCGGTGGCGCCGACCGCACCCACCATGTAGAGGATCCAGCCCTGCCAGTCATCCTGGGCGGTGACGGCGCGGAGGCGGGAGTAGTACTCGTCCTTCGTACGAACGATGTGGCCCGACAGGTACAGCACCGGCTGCTCGAGCAGCCCCTTCTCGACGAGGAGCAGGAGGTTGATCACGCGACCGGTGCGTCCGTTGCCGTCGAAGAACGGGTGGATCGCCTCGAACTGGTAGTGCTGCATCGCCATCACGACGAGCGGATCGAACCCCGAGTCGGCGTGCAGGAAGCGTTCCCACCCGGACAGATGCTCGGCGATGACGTCTGCACCCTCGGGCGGCGTGTAGATGCGTTCACGGTTGACGGGGTTGCCGATATAGGTCCCCGGTTGATTGCGCAGAGTGGCGGTTCGGCCCTGCAGCTCGCTGCAGATCTCGAGTGCTGTTCCTGACGTCAGGGGGCGCGTCTGCAGCGAGTCGAACCCGACCCACAGGGCACGGCGGTAGCGCAGGGCCTCCTTGACCGCCGGGGACGTCCTGGTGTCCGGCATGTCCGCGGCAGCGCGGAACAGCTCGTCGTTCGTGGTCACGACGTTCTCGATCTCGCTCGAGGCCTGCGCCTCGAGAACCGGGAGCAGGTGAACGAGCATCGTCGGGTCCGGCAGGCGCCGGACCGCTTGATCCAGGGCGGCGAGGGCTCGACTGGCGGCGATGACCTCCTTGAGCACCGCCGGCGTCTCGACCTGCGTCGAGGGAGGAAGAGGCGGCAGATCCTGGTACGGAACGTCGGGGCCGGTCCACATGAGGACGAGCGTACGCGCCTGAGCACCCTGACATGTACACGTTTTGCGATTTCTCGTACATATCGCCCGAACGTGTCGATGGCATCACCATGTCGTCACCATGACGGCGCCCTGTCGTCACCCTGTCGACGTCCTCGCGGGAGCCGCTGACGCGCCGCCCGAGTCGGCCGTGAATGTGCTGAGGGGCATGGTGCTGCTGGACCTGACCTGCCAGGATGACGACGAAACGTCATTGCCTCTCGAAGGATCGATCATGGCGAGCATCAGGAGGCCACCGTCGAGGAGGCGACGACGATGATGACGTCGAGGAGGCGACGACGATGATGACGTCGAGGGCGCGCGCGTGGGCCGAGGCCGACCCGCATTCGTTCCCCACGCCCGTCCAGAAGTGATCACGCCCGCCGAGCGAGGAGAAGCATGAACATCGGATCCGAGATGACGATCGCCGAGATGATCGTCGAAGCGCTCGCCGAGTACGGCGTCAGCGAGTTCTGGGGTGTGGTCGGTGACGCGCTCAACCCCGTGGTCGACGCCATCCGGCGTGAGGACCGCATCGAGTGGGTCGGTGTGCGCCACGAGGAGGCGGGCGCGTTCGCCGCATCCGCGCAGGCGCAGCTGACGGGGCGTCTCGCGGTGTGCATGGGCACCGTCGGGCCCGGCGCGATCCACCTGCTCAACGGCCTGTACGACGCGAAGAAGTCGCACGCGCGCCGGTGCTCGCGGTCTGTGGGCAGGTGCCGACGGAGGAGATCGGCACGAGTTTCTTCCAGGAGGTCGACAACGACGCGTTGTTCAGTGACGTCGCCGTCTTCACCGCGACGGTGACGAGCGCCAACCAGATGCCTCAGCTGCTGGAAGCCGCCGTCGCACACCAGGGCGTCGCGGTGCTCAACCTGCCGGGCGACATCAGCGGGTTGAAGCTGCCGCACGGCACGCGGACGCCGCGGTTCGCGCCGCCGCCGCTGCCGTCGTCACCGGCTGCGGATTCGCTCGACGGGGCCGCCGCCGCGCTGCGGGATGCCGAGAAGGTGACGCTGCTCGTCGGTCGCGGTGCGCGTGAGGCGCGAGAGGAGGTGCTCGCGCTCGCCGAGAAGCTCGCCGCGCCGACGGTGCTGACCCTCAAGGCGAAGGAGGGGCTCGAGCACGAGAACCCGTACGAGGTCGGCCAGAGCGGGCTCATCGGCAACCCGGCGGCCGTCGGCGCGATGGACGAGTGCGACGTGCTGTTCATGATCGGCACCGACTTTCCGTACCGCGAGTGGTATCCGGAGGGCAAGAAGGTCATCCAGCTCGACACGCGCACGCAGCACATCGGACGCCGCACGCCCGTCGACATCGCGCTCGTCGGTGGTGCGCGCGAGAGTCTGCGGGCGCTGCTGCCGATGCTCGAGCCGGCGTCAGGGCGCGAGCACCTCGAGAAGGCGCAGTCGAAGTACGCGGAGTGGATGGACGATCAGCGCAAGCTCGCCGACCCCTCGTTCGACGAGTCGCTGCTCGGCAAGGTGCGCTCGCTCGGCGACAACCCGGAAGAGAAGGTGCGTCCGGAGGCCGTCGCGCTCGCGCTCGACGAGGTGTGCCCGACGAACACGATCTTCACCTCCGACACGGGCATGTCGACGGTGTGGCTGTCGCGGCTGCTGCCGATGCGCGGAGAGCGCCGTCTCATCGGCTCGTACAACCCTGGGCTCGATGGCGAACGCCATGCCGATGGCGCTCGGCGCGCAGGCGCTCGATCGTCGTCGCCCCGTCGTCGCACTGTGCGGTGACGGCGGCCTCATGATGCTCGTCGGCGACCTGCGCACCGCCGTCACGTACGGCCTGCCGGCGACGTTCGTCGTGTTCAACAACAGCAAGCTCGGGATGGTGAAGCTCGAGCAGGAACAGGTCGGGCTGCCCGAGTACGGCACGGCGCTCGACAACCCGAACTTCGCCGACGTCGCCGCCGCGATGGGTTTGCGCTCGCGGCGCGTCGAGGACCCGGCCGAGTTGAAATCGGTTCTGCGCGAGGCCGTTTCGTCACCGGAGCCGTGGCTCGTCGAAGTCGTGACGAACCCCGACGAGGTGTCGGTGCCCGGCAAGGTGAAGCCCGCCCACGCGTTCGGTTTCGCCAAGGCCAAGGTGACGGAGTTCTTCACCGACCGCGGCCCGACGGGTGGCGGGGAGCACTGAGCGTGCACTGATTCTGCGCTGAGCCGACGGCCGGACGAGCATTGTTGCTCGCCCGGCCGTCGTCGTGAACATCACCGCGGCTCGGCACGGATCGGCCAGCCTCCTCCGGCTATGGCTAGAACCTTCGTTGGAGATGCACCCCTCGGATTGGCGCGCGAATACGGCTTGGCCCTGGTGTCTGGCGGCTCACCAAATAGACGACAAACATCGCGCAATAATTCTTGCGCTTCTAGCCGGTCGGTGGCAGGCTTGCGGCTATGAACGCCACGCCAGGGCGCGATGAGGCTACACACATCACGGATCCCAAAGCCGTCGCGGCTATCACGCACCCACTTCGAATGAGGCTGCTCGGCGAGTTGGCGCGCCGTGGCACAGCTCGGGTGAAGGATCTTGCGGACTTGCTCGACGAGCCAGCCAACTCCGTCAGTTTCCACCTGCGCCAGCTGGCCCGATATGAGTTGATCGAGCCCGACCCGGACCACACGGGCGACCGTCGCGAGCGGTGGTGGCGGCCGACCTCCGAGCGCGGGTTTCATATCGACCTGGCGGCGCTGCGGGCGCAGACCGGGGGTGAAGCGGCGGTGGACACGCTTCGACGGGTCGCGGAGGGGCACGTGGTCGCCCTGCATCGGGCAATCCAGGCTCAGGTTGGCGACGGCGCCGAGCTCGATCCCTCCGGTAGCTCATCGCCCTGCTCAATCAGCCAAGACTTCGCAGTTTGGCTTGATGATCAGGAGTTGGTCGAGATGCGCGCCGAGCTCAGCGCCGTTCTGGACAAGTGGAGCGAGCGATCCCGGGACCGTCGCAACCAGGCAGTGGCACATCCCAACCGGCGCGGCTACTACGGCATGCTCTTGGCCGCTCCCGAGGACGAAATGTTCCGCGTGTACGCCCGCCAGGAGGAAAATCGATGATGGATACCGCCGACTACGACGCGTTCGCCCCCGCTTATGTCGAGGAGAACGAGAATGGCCTGTTCAACAAGTGGTACGAACGCCCCGAGGTGCTACGCCTGGCCGGTGATGTTGAGGGGCTTCGAGTGCTGGACGCCGGCTGCGGCCACGGACCCTTGACGAAAGAGCTGCGCGATCGTGGCGCAACCGTAAGTGGCTTCGATGTCAGCCCCGCGATGATCGCCATCGCCCGCGACAGGCTGGGTGAATGCGCCGACATACGGGTGGCCGATCTCGCTGCCCCGCTGCCCTATGGGGACAACGAGTTCGACCTGATCACGTGTTCTCTTGCGCTGCACTACGTCGAAAACTGGAGACCCACGCTCGGCGAACTGCGTCGCGTTCTACGCCCGGGCGGGCGGCTGATCGTCAGCCTGCTTCACCCCTTCCTCTTTGCCGCCCTGCACCGAGACCAGGACTACTTCGCACTCACCCAGTACTCCGAGGACTATGCGTTCGGCCAGACCACTACCGTGCTGACCTACTGGCACCGGCCCTTGCAGGATGTCCTCAATGCGTTCATCGACGCGGGCTTCACCTTTATCAGCCTGACTGAACCCAAGGTGCACCCCGACACCCCCAGCGAACTGCTGCCCCCAGGCGACAAACGGCAATTCCTCAGCTTCCTCTTCCTCACGCTCGCCCTACCCTGAGAACCCCGCGCGCCAGCAACTAACCAGCTTTGAACACCCTCATCACGACGTCACCGCGGAGGCGAAACCGCCTAGAGAATTCTTCGACCACGCGCGACCCACATCGCCACAGCACGGACGAAACCGACGGCCGGACGAGCATTGTGCCTCGTCCGGCCGTCGTCGTGAACATCACCGTGGCTCGGCTCTGAGGACCCGACGGCGTGAAGGTGGCGCTGATGACCCCCCGCAGGGCAGATAGCCTGCAGGAATGCTTCCCCTCGTGGCTCTCCACGGCCTTGCCAGCACCTCAGACGAGTGGGATGAATTCGCGCGGTCGCTCCCGCCTGCCTGGGAATTCATCGCCTTTGATCAGCTGGCTCACGGATCCGCTGCGGAAATGACCGGGGATCTGTCGCGCGAGGCACACGTCGCGCATGTCGTGTCGCAGATCCGTCGTCACGCGGCCACCCCCTGCGTGCTCGTCGGTCAGTCGATGGGCGCCCACACGGCCATGCTCGTCGCGGCGCATCACCCTCAGCTCGTGTCCGCACTCGTTCTCATCGAGGGCGGCGTCGGGGGTGAGGGACCCGAAGCGACGACAGATGTCATCGCATGGGTTCGCACGCTCGTCGACGACCAGGGAGAACCTCGTTTCGATGCGGTGGCCCTGGCGCGCGCCATCCAAGCAGTCCACGCGCAGCAGTTCTGGGAGGACTGGGAGCAGGTTTCGTGTCCGACGCTCATCGTGCGCGCACAGCACAGTTTCATCGCAAACGAAGAGCACGAACGCATGGCTGGCCGGCCAGGAACGCGGGTCGCGCTCGTCGCCGAGAGCGGACACGACATCCACCTCGCTAGGCCCGAGCCCTTGGCGCGGATCGTCATCGACTTCCTGCGCGAAGCCATCGCCGCATGACGGGATGATCCCCGGGGCGGCCGAACCGGGCTGACGTCCCATATCGGCGCGCACCCGGTCACGGTCGGGTGAGTCCGCCGGTCTGCCGGGCTGTGTGGCACATGGATCCGTCAATCCGACTTCATGGGCACGCAGCGTCTCGATCCGCGCCTCAGCCGCGCGCGAGCAGGACGTCGCGGGTGATCTCGAGGTGGCCAAGGTGCTGCGCGAGCTCCTCGACGACGTGCAGGAGCACGGCGCGGCAGTCGGTGACCTGATACGAGCGCGCCGGGGCGTCGACTCGGTCGGCCGGCGGGGCCACCGGGAGCGCGTCGAGGTCGGTGGCGGCGACGTCGTCTATGAAGGCCTGACGTTCGCGTGCGGCGCGTTCGACGAGCGTCGAGACGGGGCCGGTGGCGGTGAACTCAGCGTCGCGGTCGCGCGGAACGGTGCCCCTCAGGTTGACGGTGCTCGACCACCGACGCATCGCCCCGAGGCAGTGCGTCAGCAGCGCGTAGGGGCTGTTCGAGCCGGCGACGGGCAGCGTCGCGTTGGCCGTCGCGTCATCCATGTCGCGCACGATGGTGACGATCGCGTCGAACTTCGCCAGCACGTAGGCGAGGATGACGTCCTTCTCCGAAATCTGCGTCATGCCGCCAGTATGACGGCCCGTGGGCCTGCAGTTCGTGCCGGCGATTCGCCCCTGACGGCGAGGGAGACGCCGTCTACCGTGGCCGCATGAGCGATGCCCCCCAGCTGATGCAGACCGTCCTCGACGCGCGTGATCCGCGGCGCCTCGCGGAGTTCTATCGGCAGTTCCTCGGGCTGACGTATCGCGCCGGGACGAGCTACCGAGTGACGGCCCGGATGATGCCGACTGGCTCGTGCTGACGCACGCGGGCGGCCGCCGAGCGCTCGCGTTTCAACGCGACGAGGACCTCGAACCCACGACGTGGCCCGAGGGGCGCGTGCCGATGCAGATGCACCTCGACCTGACGGTGCCGGCCGTGGCCTCGCTCGAACGGCAGCGGGAGCGCGCCGTGTCGCTCGGCGCGACGCAGGTGCTCGACCGCTCCGATGACGACGATGAAGCCCTCTACGTCTTCACCGAACCCGCCGGGCATCCGTTCTGCGTGTTCGTGGCGTGACGGTTGGCTCAACCGAGGCTGCGCACCTCAAGTACCACGTGGTCCTGCTCGGCGCGTGCTGGCGGGGGAAGTAGGCGCGGCGTAGCCCCGTGAAGTAGCACGAGCCGGGCCGGACGTGCGGATCCCGAGGCCTCGCGCCATGACGGCATCTCTTCGCCTCGCAACTCGCCATGTTCGAACATATGTACTAAACTGGAGTCATGGACGAGGTCGCGCGCACCCTGCTTCGGCAGGCACGCAACCTCCCGGTTCTCGATCGGTTCGAGCTCTGGGAGGCGCTGAGTCACGCCCTCTTCGACGAGGCACTCAACGCCGAGGGCGCCTTCGTCGAACGTCCCGTCATGACGCTCGACGAGCGGGCCGCAGCGCTCGAGGAGGCCGCTGTCTCGCTCGAGCGCGCTGCTGCCACCGCGTCGCGGGTGTCACGCTCCGCGGACGCGACGATGCACGCTCTCGCCGCACGCCACCACACCGTCCATCGCGAGCGTGACGACATCGAGTGGGAGTCGATGGACGATCGCGACTACCCCCTGACGCCCGGCGAGTTCGCCGCGGCAGCGCTCGGCCCTGCCCTGGGCGTGTCCAGTTCTCACGCCGAAGCGATGGCCGCTGATGCCGAGCGCATCCGCCACTGCCTGCGTCCCCTCTTCGAGCAGGCCGGCGCCGGGCGTGCGCGCATGAGTTCGGTGGTCAAGATCAGTGATGTGCTGGCGCATCTCGACGACGCGCAGATCGCGGTGGCGTTGCCGCACCTGATCCACGCGAAGGCTGCCACCGCGGGCTCCACGGCGGCGAGCAACCGCACGACGCGAGTCCTCGACGCCCTGGGGTTGACCGAAGACGAGGACGAGATCGACATAAGGGCACAGCTCGGTGTCTGGTTCGCGCCACACCCCGAGCACCCGACCCTGACGGAGCTGCGCGCGGTCCTGCCCGCGCGCGACGCGGCGGATCTCAAGGCCGCCATCCACTCCCACGCACAGGAGCTTCGCGACTCGGCCCCGCACGTACTCGACGTCGCGCTGCGCGAACCGATCAATGCGCTGCGCGCGGACGCTCTCGTCCTGCTGGCGCTGGCCAACGTGCACGTCACACCGGTTCTGCACCTCCAGGTGCCTGTTGTGCGCTCTCGTCCCTCGGTGGCCGGTGGCGCGGAGGCGGTGGAGCGGGTTACTCACACCTCCGGGCCAACGCTCGACGGGAGCGCGAGCCGCGTCAGCGTCCTCGACGCGGATGGCGTCTGGAGCGGCCGTTCCGGGCCTGGGTGGCCGGATGCCGCACGCGCATCGGAGCGAGTGTGGAACCGCCATTCCGGCTCAGGTGGCCCCGACTCCACTCGCGAAGCGAGCGGCGTGTGGACCCGCCGTCCGGGCTCAGGCGGCCCGAATGCCGCTCGCTTATCGGAGGGTTTCGGTGGCGTGGGGCCGCCCAGCGGTGCCGATGGCGTCCCCCTGCGACGCGGGGTGGGCGAACACAGCTCGACGAACGGCTTCGGTGATGCCCGCGTGCCGGGCGTCGGGACGATCGTGGCCGCTGTCGTCGAGGAGCTGGCCCGCGTGGTGGGCGCGGTGTTCACGACGGAGCTCATGGACGCCGAGCGCTGGACGACGATCGCCACGAGCACGCAGAAGTATCGTCTGTCGACGGCAATCCGCACGTTCGTGGAGCGTCGCGATGTGCACTGCCGGTTCCCCTGGTGTTCGCGCCGCGCGGAGGGGTGCGATGCCGACCACGTCGTCCCCTTCGCCGACGGCGGGGAGACGAGTGCCGCGAATCTGCAGATGTTGTGTCGTCATCATCACCGGGCGAAGACGTTCGGTGGTTGGGCCGTGCAGATGAACGCTGACGGGGTGTGCACCTGGCAATCGCCTTCGGGGCCGATGATGCTGACCCACCCGAACGATGCCGTCCCCCGCGATCCTGACGACCAGAGCTTCACCGTCGATCTCGACCGCGCGGCTTGGCCACTCGCTGCGGGACCTGCGGCTCTCGAAGCCACGCGTCCAGCCGAGAGCGCGCCGGCCGGCTAGTTTCAGCCCGGGCGCACCGCGAGCATCGCCCCACGCCGCTAGCCCGGCCGGTGCGTGTCCCTACCCGAGATGACGACGGTCGTCGTGGCCGCGGGCCCAGCCGTGCGTCACCCAGCCACCCTGGCTCGAACGCTGTACCTCTGGGCTGTCACTCCATCCGCGTGGGTCGCTTGGGCGACTGAGAGCCGCCGCTGATCACAGCGTCGTAGACCTCGTCGACCGCACGCGGTATCCCACCTCCAACGGGACGTCGGCCAGCGCCATTACCTTCGCCGCCGGCGTCGCCGGGCCCCGCGTCGCCGCCGACGACCTCGTTGACGCCCCCGTCGCGCGACGTCTGCGCTCCGGCACACTTCACGCCTGCGCGCGCCAACATCTGCGCCTGCCAGGGAGCGCGCAGCGCCGCGGCATGCAGGGCGGGCTCGTCGCTGAGCACACGATGCGCGGCGTCCTGACGCAGGTGCCCGTCGTGCAGCAGCGCGAGGTCGTCGGCCCACTCCCACGCGAACGCGAGGTCATGCGTCGACAGGGCGATCGTCGTACCGCGTTCCTCGAGCGACGTGAGGCTCGCGAGCAGCGCCTCGACGCCGGCCGGGTCGAGACCGGCCGTCGGCTCGTCGAGCAGCAAGTACGCGGGGCGCATCGCGACGGCACCCGCGATGGCCACGCGTTTCTGCTGCCCGAACGACAGTTGATGAACCGGCCGATCCGCGAGGTCGCTGATCCCGAGGACGTCGAGCGTCTCCTCGACGCGTCGCCGCACCTCGTCGGGCGGCAGCCCGAGGTTGGTCGGGCCGAACGAGACGTCCGCGAAGACGTCCGCCGAGAACAACTGATCCGCCGGATCCTGAAGCACGAGCTGCACGAGCTGTCGATGACGCTCCAGCCCGCGCCGCGAACGCTGCAACGCCACCCCGTCGACGACGACGTCCCCTGACGTCGCCGCAACCGACCCGGCCACGGCGCGCAACAGCGTCGTCTTGCCTGCGCCGTTCGCGCCGACGAACGCGAGCCGCCGCCCCGGCTGCACGTTGAGGTCGACGCCGTCGAGTACGGCGTCCCGACCGCGATACCCCACGCGCAGATCCCTGACACTCAACCCACGGGTACCAGTTGCCTCCCGGCCGCCGGGCTCAGCCACACGTGACTCACTATCTCGAGCGACGCCGTTCGGCCCAGCTTGCCTGTTCTGCAGCCACCTGTTCATCGCGACATCACCGCCCACGTCATGAGGGCGCTGACGACGAGCACGACACCACACAGCGACCGCCACGACGCCTGCCGCGCGGGCGTCGTGACGATGAGGTCGCCCGTGTATCCACGTCCGGCGAGCCCCGCTTCGAGGCGCTGGGCGCGCGTCCAGGCCCGGACGAGCACCCCCGCGAGCAGCGTCCCAGTGCTCGCGAGCGCCGCGCGGCGCGTCGCGTATCCGAGGCGCGCCGTCTGACTCTCCCGGATCGTGCCGACCGAGTCGAGCAGCGTGAAGATCATCCGATACACGACGCCCGCGATCTCGACGAGAAACGCCGGCACCCCGACGCGCCGCAGCCCGCCGAGGACGTCCGTCATCGGCGTCGTCAGCGCGAGCACGAGGACGGCAGCCGCCCCCGCCGCTGCACGCGACCCCGTCAGAACGGCTCGATCGAGCGACGATCGCCCGATCGAGAACGGCCCCGCCTGCCACAGCGCGTCATCGGGCGCGGGGCCGATCGACACGAGCACGCCCACGAGGCCGATGACGACGAACACCGCCGGCAGCGCCCACACACGCAGCACGAGCCCGGGCGCGACGCGCGCACCCACCGTGACGGCGACGAACGCGACGACGACGACGGCCAGGTCGACGCGCACGTCCCGCGCCACCATCGCCACGGCGAGAAGACCGAGCGCCAGCGCAGCCTTCTCGCTGACGGCATGCGAGCGCCACGCGCTGCTCCACGCCGCCTCGTCGATCGCGAGATGAGCCACGCTCAGGCGATCCGCGAACCGTCGGACGCGTTCGTGACGACACCCGTCGCAGCGTCATCACCTGGGGCAGCACGACGTGACGCAACACCGCTACCCGCACTCGCGACACCCGACGCCGCGTCGCGGTTCTTGCGACGCTCGCGGAACGTGCCGAGGACGAAGCCGAGGAAGCCCGCACCGAGCGCGGCCTGCATCGCGAACAGCCCCGATTCGACCTCGCCACCGGGCTGCGTCCAGAACGGCTCGAACCACGGCTTGTAGTCGGGGTCGGACTTCTCGATGGTCTCGGTGGCCGCAGCGTCCGTGCCACCGAAGTCGCCACTGCGCGTGCCCATGACGAGCGCCAGGACGAAGATCGCCGCCGCGAGCACGACGAGGAGGACGTTCGTCAGTCGACGGTCACGCACGGCTCGCCTCCTTCGCCTCGACGTCGGCCGAGACCGCGACACCCGTATCGAACCCACGATCGCGTCCGAATCCGAGACCGGCGAGCTCCGGGCCGGCCCAGGAGCGCAGCGCGTTCATGAGCAGCACACCGACGAGGCCCTCGACGATGGCGAGCGGAATCTGCGTCACCGCGAACAGCCCGAGAAACCGCGACCATGCGCCGACGAAACCCGTCGCGCGGTCGGGGAAGGCGAGGGCGAGCTGCGTCGCCGTCGTCACGTACGTCATGAGGTCGGAGACGGCGACGGCGCAGAACACGGCGATCGACAGCGGCGCGCGACGCATCAGCCGATAGACGCCGTACCCGGCCCACGGCCCGACGACTGCCATCGACATGACGTTCGCGCCGAGCGTCGTCAGCCCGCCGTGCGCGAGCAACAGCGCCTGGAACAGCAGCACGATCGTGCCCAGCGCCGCCATGACGGGCGGGCGGAAGATGATGGCGCCCTCGCCGGTGCCCGTCGGATGCGACGAACTCCCGGTGACGGACGGCAACTTGATGGCCGACAGCACGAACGAATACGCCCCGACTCCGCCGAGCAGCAGCTTCGACTCCGGATGCTTCTCGATCGTGCGCTTGATCTCGCGCGCTCCGTGGATGACGAAGGGTGCCGCTACCGCACTCCAGGCGGCAGCGTGAACAGGGGGCAAGAACCCCTCAGCGATATGCATGAGTGCACCTTCCCGGGATGACGCGTCCCGCTCGATGGCGTCACCCCGAGTTCCTGACTCACGGAAATCCCGTTCACAGTGGCGCGACCGTGCCGGATTCTCACCGGCTTCCTCGTCCTGGGTGACGCGCGCTGCCCACCCTAGCGAACCGCCCGCCCGCCGTGGGCGCCCGGGACGCAGTAGCTCCCGCAACGGTGATCACACCTTCGTCGTGTCCGGCCCGCCACCTCTGACGGCCCCTCGCGCCACCGCCCCACGGCCAGGCTTCACCCCGGTGCTCCCCCACGCCCGCGCTGCGGCACCGCACCACGTCGACATTGCGACGTCAACACCACGCCAGATCGCCCGCGAGCGCTCATGGCCGACGCACAGGATCTCGACATCACCCACCCACACGCGAGCGCGAACGTGGGGGACGTGGAGAACACGACGGTGACACGAGTCCTGACGGTGGCAGGCGGCGCCCTCGCAGCCTGGATCCCGGTGCTCTACCTGCGCCTGGACGCGCAGCGCGTCGACCCTGCGAGCATCGCGGCGTGGTTGGGGCTCGACGTGAGCGAACTCCTCGCCCTCACCGCACTCGTTCTGGCCACCAGTCGACGCGCCGCGGCCACCCGGCTCATCGGGCTCGTCGCCGCGACGCTGTTCGTCCTCGACGCCGTCACGGACATCGCGAGCGCGACCACGACAAGTTCGCTCGCCACCGCCGTCGCCATGGCGCTCGCCGCCGAGATCCCCGTCGCTCTCGGATGCCTACGCCTCGCCCTGATGCATGACGCGCCGGCCACGACGACGCAGCTGGCTCACGTCAGCTCCTGACCAACGCCGGCGCGAGAACAGGCGCCAGCTCGAACTCCCGTCCCAAACCGCGATTCGCGTCCCCATCTGCGAATCCCGTCCCCAACGACTCGCCGACCTCACACCTACCGTCGAGACGCCGAGACCACGAGGCGACGTCACCGTGAGACGCCGCAACCACGAGACGACGAACGCCGGCCGGATGCTTGTCGCATCCGGCCGGCGTCATGTTCGCCTACACCCGATTCCTCGCGTCGTCTCCGTCGAGACGATCAGGCGCCGAGGCCAGCACTACGACGAGGCGCCGACATCAACCTTGCGTCGGGGTCGCCTCGAGCGTGCGCAGGCGACCGTCGACCATCTCGTGCAGCGAGTCGACGGCGTCGAGGGTGTGCAGGTCGTGCGTCACCATGATGGTCGCGGCCTGGTGCTCGTGCGTCACCTTGCCGAGCAGTTCGACGACGGCGGTGCCGCGCTCGGTGTCGAGCGACGCGGTCGGTTCGTCGACGAGCAGCAGCTTCGGCTCGTTCATCAGCGCGCGGGCGATGCCGACACGCTGACGCTGACCGCCGGAGAGCGCTGCGGGGCGGCGGTCGAAGACCTTCTCCAACCCGACGGCGGCGAGCAGTTCCTCGGCCCGCGATGCGGTGTCCTTGCCGTGACGCCCGGCGATGCGCGCAACGATCTCGAGCTGCTCCACGGACGTCAGCGACGCGATGAGGTTGCTCTGCTGGAAGACGAACCCGATCGACGACAGGCGCACCGCTGCGGCGTCCTTGTGCGAGAGCCCCGAGACGACCTTGCCGTCGATCGTCACGATGCCGGAGTCGGGCGTCTGCAGCAGGCCGGCGACGGCGAGCAGCGACGACTTGCCGGAACCCGACGGGCCCGTCACCGCGGCGAACTCGCCCGCGGCGACGTGCAACGACACGTCGTTGACGGCCGTGATGCGCCCCGAGGCGCCGTCGGGGAAGGTCAGCGTCGCGTTCTTGACGTCGAGGCTCATCGGGCTGCTCCTGGCGCGGTGGTGGGGACGAGGGTGGCGTCGAGGCTCATCGCGCGGCCTTCGACACGAGGTACGGGTGCATGACGACGAAGGCTCATCGCGCGGCCCCCAGTGCGGTGTTGGGGTCGACGGTCACGATGCGGCGCACGCTGACGAGCGCGCCGAGCAGACCGAGAACGAACAGCAGCGCCAGCGGGACGAGCGTGGTGGTGAGGCTGAGGACGAACGGCACCGTGCCCTGCGCGAAGTAGCCGAGGACGGTCGCGACGATCGTGCCGAGGCCGCCACCGATGAGCAGCAGGATGGCGGCCTGACCCATGGCGTCACGCACGAGGTAGCCGGTGTGCGCGCCCATCGCCTTGAGGACGGCGAGGTCGGGCGTGCGCTGGATCGTCCAGACGGTGAAGAACGCGCCGACGACGAGGGCGGAGACGAGCATGAGCATGACGCGCATGAGCGTCAGCGAGCCGTTCTCGGCCTGGTAGGCGCTGATCGTGCTGAGCGACGTCTTCGGGTCCTGCACGTCGAGGCCGGTCGCCGAGGTGAGCGCGTCCTTCGAGAACCCGCTGCCCGTCTTGACGAGCGCGACGGTGCCCGAGCCCTGGCCGAGCAGGCCGGCGGCCTTCGCGTCGTTCTCCGTCATCCACACGACGGGCTGGTGCTGGTACGACGCGTCGTCGCTCAGCTTCGCGACGCGAACGCTCTTGTTGTTGAACGAGATCGACTCGCCCTCCTTGAGCGCGGCGTCCTTCGTGATCGTCTTGCCGACGACGACGGAGCCGTTCTTCACCCCCTTCGGCGCGGCGAACGAACCGTCCGGGACGGCGAAGATGGCGACCGCCGACGGCACACCGGAGACACTCGCGCGGCCCTGCGTGATCGTCAGCGGCGAGGCGTCGGTGACGCCCTTGACCGACTTGATCTTGTCGATGTCCTTCGCCTCGACGTGGGAGCTGTCATACCCGACCTTCTGCCCCTTCGCGGGGGCCGAGAAGCCGATCTGGTCGACACCGTGCGAGGGCAACGTGTCGATGGCCGACACGCTCTCCTTCGCGAGGCCGGCCGCGAGGCCGGTCAGCATGACGACGAGCAGCGTGATCAGGGCGATGACGCCGCCGATGAGGGCGAAACGCCCCTTGGCGTACGCAAGGTCTCGAGTTGCGAGGAACATCAACCTCTTCTTTCGGCACAGGTTCTCCAGGTTTTCTCCATTCCAGCGCGATTCACCCCCTGCGCGCATCACCCAGGCAGTGGGAGAACGCATCAACCGTTCGGTTGACGTCCGTGCGCGTTCGACGCACCCACGCGGCAAAATGGACGGTGATGAGTACCACCGACTCCGAACGCACCATCCGCACCATGCAGGCCGCGATGCACGTCCTGTTCGTCGTGCTGCTCGTCGTCGGGGTGATCCGGGCGCTCGCCGGAGACGCCTCGCCGTTCGCCGTCATCGCCGCGACGGTCGTGTTCACCGGCGTCTACCTGAGCGGCCTCGTCGTCGAACGCCGCGCGCGCCGCGCCCAGTCGCTGCGCGCCGCCCAGGATTCGCACACCGGCCAGGTGTGGATCATCGCGCTGACGCTCGCGTGGTGCCTGACGCTCGCCATCGCGCCTGACTTCGCGTGGGTGGCGTTCGCGCTGTACTTCCTCGTCCTGCACGTCGCGATCCGGCCCATCGCTGCCGCCCTCGTGCCCCTCGTCCTCGTCGCGAGCGCCGCCGCCCTCGTCTCGCGCCCCGACGGACGCAACGTCGGCACCGTCATCGGCCCGATCATGGGGATGATCGTCGCGCTCGGCATCTCGTGGGTGTACGCCCAGCTGCGCGCGGAGAACACGCGCCGCCGCGAACTCGTCACCCAGCTCGTCGCCGCGCAGGACGACGTGCTCGCGACGCAGGAGACGCTCGCCCTCGCCCAGCACCGCGCCGGCGTCCTCGCCGAGCGCGAGCGCCTCGCGCACGACATCCACGACACCCTCGCGCAGGGCTTCTCCAGCATCGTGCTGCTGTCGCGCGCGGGCCTCGCCCGTAACCAGCACGCCCGCACCCAGCACGCGAGCGCCCAGGCCACCCACGACAGCGCCGCGCATGCCGGCGACGAGATGGCGCGCCTGCTCGAGCAGATCGAGTCGACGGCCGCGCAGGGCCTCGCCGACTCGCGCGAGGTCGTCCATGCCCTGACGCCGAGCAACCTCGTCGACGCGCCGTTGTCCGGCGCGCTCGAGCGCCTCACCGCGCGCCTGACGGAGCACACCGGCATCCGCGCCGACACGACCTGCGACGGCGAACCGCGCCCACTGCCGGCCCCAGTCGATGTCGCGCTGCTGCGCATCGCGCAGAGCGCCCTCGCCAACGTGCGGACCCACAGCAAAGCGCAGCGCGTCGGCGTGACGCTCAGCTACCGACCCGACGAGGTCGGCCTCGAAGTCATCGACGACGGCGTGGGTTTCACCGACGCCGACGTCGAATGCGCGCCCCTGGGCGGCAGCGGATTCGGCCTGCGCGCCATGCGGGAACGCCTCGACGCACTCGGCGGCCACCTCGAGATCGAATCCCAGCCCGGCGAGGGCGCCGCCCTCATCGCGACCATCCCCACCAGCGGCCCCTACAAGGCGGTGAGGCAGGAGAACACCGAGCCCGCCCCTGCCCTGACGGCCGGAGTCGAACCGCACGTGACACCCTCGACGGAAAGCAGCCTCCGATGACGAGCGTCATCCTCACCGACGACCATCCCGTCGTGCGCGCGGGCCTACGAGCGCTGCTCGACGCGTCGGGCATCGACGTCCTCGACGAGGCCGGCAGCGGCGAGGAGGCCCTGCGCGTGCTCGACCGCCTCGCCGAGCAGGGGGTGCGCCCCGACGTGGTCCTCATGGATCTGCAGATGGGGCCCGGCCTCGACGGCGTCGCGGCGACGCGCGCCATCCGCGCCCGCCACGACGCGCCCCGCGTCCTCATCCTCACGACCTACGACACGGACGCCGACATCGTGCGCGGCGTCGAGGCCGGCGCGTCCGGCTACCTGCTCAAGGACGCACCGCCCGCCGACCTCGTCGAGGCCGTGCACCGCGCCTCACGCGGCGAGACGGTGCTCGCGCCCGCCGTCGCGGCGCGCCTCGTCAACCGGTTGTCCTCGCCCGCACCGACGCTGACGGCCCGCGAACTCGACGTGCTCGACGCCGTCGCCGGCGGCGCGACGAACAAGGAGATCGCGAAGCACCTCTTCGTCTCCGAGGCGACCGTCAAGACGCACCTCGTGCACATCAACGAAAAACTGGGCGCCACCTCGCGCACCGAAGCGGTGGCACTCGCACGACGCGCTGGGCTGCTGCGCTGAGAAGCGCCTAGGGCTGAACCCTCAGTCGCCGCGCCCGACGACACGCCCCACGCTCGATGGCTGCCGCGCGAGGCGCACGGCGCGCTGGATGCGGCGCGTCGACTTGTCGGGGTGCGGTAGTTCGTCGAGCGCGAACCATCCGGATTCGAGGGCTTCGCTCGCCACCTCGACCTCCGGGCGCTCGTCACACACGACGCGGAAGATGACGTCGACGTGCCGGATCTCCGGGTCGAAATCAGTGGCCATGACGCTACCCGGCTCGATGTCGAGGCCCGTCTCCTCACGCACCTCGCGCACGACGGCGTCCTGCGGTTGCTCGCCGGCGTCGATGAGGCCGCCCGGCAGCGACCATCCGCTGCGGTGCGCCTGACGCAGCGCGAGCACGCGCCCGTCGTGCTCGATGATAGCGACGGCGCCGGCGCTGAACGTCGGCTGCATGGCGTGCACGATGCGGTGGCTGAGCCCGGCGGGCAGCATCCGGTAGACGCGCAGCGCGGCCATCCGCAGCGCTCCGGGACGCTCGGCGTTCACATGGCCTCCTTGGCGCGGCGTTCGAACTGACGTTCGTCGACGGCGTCGAGATCCTCGTCGTCGTGCTCCTCGAGATGGTAGCTGCGCATCACCTTGACCATGTTGTTGACGACGGCGATGAGCGGCACGGCCGTGAACGCGCCGAACGCCCCGCCGAGCAGCGTGCCGGCGCTCACGCCGATCAGGATGACGACGGGGTGCAGGTCGACGAACCGTCCGAGGATGAGGGGGTTGACGAGGTTGCCGAGCAGCTGCACGAGCACCGTGAGGATCGCGACGAGCACGAGCGCGGTGACGAGCCCGTTGCCGACGAACGCGACCGCGAACATGAGCGCCGCGGCGAGCAGCACCCCGACGAGCGGGATGAGCGAGCCGAGGAAGATGACGACGGTCAGCGGGACGGCGAGGGGCACGTCCGCGAACCAGAGCACGGGCAGCATCGCCGCTGCGTTGAGCAGGGCGAGCAGCACGAGCGAGCGCATGTAGACGACGAGGGTGCGCCACGCCGCGGCGCCCGCGAGGTCGACGTGGTTGTGCGCGCCGCGCGGCAGCAGCCGCACGATCCAACGCCAGATGGAGCCGTCGTCGGCGAGCAGGAACAGCGCGCAGAACAGCGTGAGCAGCAGCGCCGACAACCCGCCCGTGACGATGCCGACGTGCGCCGCGGCCCAGCCGACGATGTCGGCCGTGTGGTTGCTCAGCGTCGTTCCGAGGTCGGTCGTGTAGCGGCTCGCGGAGGTTTCGTCGATCTTCAGCGGCCCGTCGACGAGCCAGTGCCGCGCGCCCTGCTCGGCGAGCGTCAGCTGTCGGGCGAACTCGCCGCTGGAGTCGTCGATCTGCGCCACGACGAACGCGATCAGCCCCGCAGCCGAACCGACACCGACGAAGAACGCGATGACCGCGGATGTCGTGCGCCCCACGCCGCGCCGCACCAGCCACGACACGATCGGAGCGAGGAGCGCCGCGAACATCACCCCGGTGACGAAGGAGACGGTGACGACGCCGAGACGCGTGACGCCCCAGAAGAACGCGAGCACCCCGACGGCGATGGCGAGCAAACACACCGACCACCACGCGGCCACCCGCACGCCATACGGCACGGCCTCACGCGCCGACGCCACCTTCTGCTGTTCCATGGCCCAAGAGTGTCACGCGGTGGGGCGGGCGCGACGCAGCGTCACACCGGCGAGCGCTTCGGGCCTCACGAGGGTCGCCCCGGCGTGCGTCCAGAACTGTTCGATCTCGGCGTGCAGGCGCGACGACGGATCGCTCGCGCGTGCTGACAGGTGCAGCCCGAGGACGGTCGCACTGAGCATGCGCGCCACGACGCCCGTGTCGACCCCGGCATTGAGGCACCCCGCAGCGGCGACCTCGTCGAGCATGTCGCGGGTCGTCTCCTGCCACACCCCGAACGACGCCGGATGCCCCGCGCCATAGGTCTCGCGCTCGATCGCGAGCCGAGCCGTCGCCTGGAAGATCGGGTCGTCGGCGAGCCCGTCACAGGTGAGGTAGCCGTAGTCGACGAGGCGTTGCACCGGCGAGCCCGCCAGGGCGGCGACGGCGTCGCGCAGCCACGTCGTGTGCGCGGCGAGGACGGCGTCGGCGACCTCTTCCTTCGTGTCGAAGTGGAAGTACAGCGCGCGCTTCGTCACGCCCGAGCGCGTCATGATGTCGGCGATGGTCGCGCCGGCGAAACCGTGCTCGGCGAACGCCTCGGCGGCGCCCGTCAGGATGCGAGAGCGCGTCTCGTGCGCACGCGCCTGGGTGATTTTCCGCTGCGCCACCGAGCCACCCCCTCATGGTCGTCTCGTATTTCGGCCTGCGGATTCAATCACGAATTGCTATGTCGTCCGTCATGCCACTCGGGAGGCGGCCACCCCGGCCGCTCGCCCGGAGAACAGGCATCCTCCGAGGAACGTGCCCTCGAGCGCGTTGAAGCCGTGGACGCCTCCCCCACCGAAGCCGGCGGCCTCACCGGCGGCGAACAGCCCCGGCACGACGCGGCCGCGAGCGTCGAGCACGCGCGAGTCGAGGTCGGTCTGGATGCCGCCGAGACTCTTGCGCGTCAGCACGTGCAGCTTGATGCCGACGAGCGGGCCCTGCCTCTCGTCGAGCACGCGGTGCGGCGCCGACACGCGCGCCAGCCGGTCGCCGAGGTAGCGGCGCGCGTTGTGGATCGCCATGACCTGCACGTCCTTGCCGTACGCGTTGTCGACCTGCGCGTCACGCTCCTCGATCTGCCGACGCACGTGTGCCGCATCGAGCAGCGGCTCGTCCGTCAACTCGTTCATCTTCGCGACGAGCTCTTCGAGCGTCTCGGCGACGACGAAGTCCTCGCCGTGCTCGACGAAGTCGGCGACCGCTCGCGGCGCACCCTTCGCCAGCCGCGCCCGCACGACCTCGCGGCGGCTCCCGGACGTCAGGTCGAGGTTCTGCTCCGAGCCGGAGAGGGCGAACTCCTTCTCCAGCATCGGTTGGGTGACGATGAACCACGAGTGGTCGTACGCGCGGATCGCCGGGTCGCTGCGCAGATGACGCAGCGTGCCGCGCGTGTCGAAACCGGGCAGGCACGGCATCGGCATGCGACGTCCGATCGCGTCGAACCACAGCGGCGACGGGCCGGGCAGGATGCGGATGCCGTGCTGCGGCCACACCGGGTTCCAGTTTCGGATGCCTTCGGTGTAGTGCCACATCCGATCACGGTTGACGAGGCGCGCGCCCGCGTCCGCGGCGATCTCGAGCATGCGCCCGTCGACGTAGGCGGGCACCCCCGTCAGCATCGAACGCGGCGCCTCGCCGAGATCCGCCGGCCACCAGCGCCGCACGAGGTCGTGGTTGCCACCGATGCCGCCGCTCGCGACGATGACCGACGGCGCCGTGAACTCGAACCCGCCGACGACGTCGCGGTTCGACGCGACACCGCGCTTCGCGTCGTCGGGAGCGAGGACACTGCCGCGCACGCCGGTGACGGCGCGAGCACCACCGTCGGCAGGGGTCTCGACGATGAGTTCGTCGACGCGATGACGGTGCGCGAACGTCAGCAGGCCCCGGGCCTCGGCGTCGAGCGCCTTCTCGACGAAGGGGCCGCTCACGCCCGTGCCGGTGCCCCACGCGATGTGGAAGCGGGGCACCGAGTTGCCGTGACCCCCGGCGCGACCGTCGCCTCGCTCGGCCCACCCGACCATTGGCGTGAGCTCGATTCCGTTCTCGCGCAACCACTCCCGCTTGCCGCCGGCCGCCCACTCGACGTAGGCGCGCGCCCAGCGCTTTCCCCAGACGTCCTCACCGAGGGGCTCACCGGACGCGTTCGCCTCACCCTCGAGGCGGTCCCACTGGGCGCTGCCGCACCAGTCCTGCCACGCGAGCTCGAGGCTGTCGCGCACCCGCAGGCGGCGCTGCTCGGGCGAGTCGACGAGGAACAACCCACCGAACGACCAGTGCGCCTGAGCGCCCAGATTGGCGCGATTCTCCTGCTCGACGACGACGACGCGGCGCCCCCGCGACGTCAGTTCGGCCGCCGCCACGAGACCTGCCAGCCCCGCGCCCACGACGATCGCGTCGAAACTCTTCCCGTCCATGCCCACCTCCAAAGTCTCGTCGCACGCACTGTCTCGGGACGACGCGTCACGTCGCGGCCTGTATCGAACGCCAGGGTTCGATGTGATGCCGATCACTGTACTCACGGGTTTTCGGGCGCATCGACGAACGACGAAAAGGCGCTGCGCGGCCGTCCGATGTGCTGACGTTCTCAGCCCGTCAGAAGGCGCAATGGGTAGCATCGGACGTTATGACCTCACGGACCGCAGCGGCGCGCCCCGACGAGACGCCCGCGGCCGGAGCGTCATCGCTCGGGGCCGACTCGTCCGGGCACCAGGCGACTACGGCGTCGTCCCCGCTCGCCGCGTTCTGGCGCGAGCTCAGCACGTTCGGCATCATCGGCGTGCTCAACATCTTCATCGACATGGGCCTGTACAACTGGCTGCGCGCCGGCCCGCTCGACGGCAAGGTGACGACCGCGAAGATCATCTCGGGCGCCGTGGCCACCGTGTTCGCATGGGTCGGCAACCGGTACTGGACGTTCCGTCACCGCGAGAACCGTCCGCTGCACCACGAGGTCGTGTTGTTCTTCGCCGTCAACGGTGTCGCACTCGCCGCCACCTCGGCCTGGGTCGCGTTCGCGCACTACGTGCTGGGGGCCCGCGGCGCGTTGTGGGAGAACGTGCACGCCCTCATCGGCATCGGAATCGGCACCATCCTGCGCTTCGTCGCCTACCGGACGATCGTGTTCGGCGCCGCCGCAGAGGATCCGAAAGCCTGACGCGCAGGAGCGGGATCAGGGGGCTGAGCGCCGTGCGCCCACCCGGGACACGAGGTGCCCGACCACATCACCCTCGAACGCTAGGACCGTCGCGCCCGCACCCGCGACAGGAGGTGCCCGGCCTGTTCGCGCCGCAGTTCGAGACCCCAGCCGGCGACGGCGAGCAGCGCCTCGCTGATGATGTTGCCCGACATCTTCGACGTGCCGAGTTCGCGCTCGCTGAATCGGATCGGGTGCTCGACGATGCGCGCCCCGGCCCGGATCGAGCGCCACGTCAGGTCGATCTGGAAGCCGTAACCGGCTGACGTCACGCTCGCGAGGTCGATCTGGCGCAGCAGCGTCGCGCGGTAGACGCGGAACCCGGCCGTCGCGTCATGGACTCGGGTGCCGAGCATCGCCTGGACGTAGACGTTGGCGCCGCGGCTGAGGATCTCGCGGTTCTTCGGCCAGTTGACGACGGAGCCGCCCTTGATCCAGCGGGAGCCGATGACGAGGTCGGCGCCGGCCGCGAGCGCGAGCATCGCAGGCAGTTCCTCGGCCGGGTGCGAACCGTCCGCGTCGATCTCGACGAGCGCGTCGTAGCCGCGCTCCAGACCCCACGCGAAACCGGCGAGGTAGGCCTTGCCGAGGCCCTCCTTGCCGCGACGGTGCATGACGTGCACGTGGGCGTCGGCCGCCGCCATCTCATCGGCGAGCTGCCCTGTCCCGTCGGGCGAGTTGTCGTCGAGGACGAGGATGTCGGCGTCGGGGACGGCACTCCGGATGCGCTCGACGATGACCGGCAGGTTCTCCCGCTCGTCGTACGTCGGCACGAGAACGAGCACTCGCTCGATCGGTGCGCGATCCGCTGCGTCGACCACCAAAGACCTCCCCACGAGCGCCAGGCGGGCGCCAGGCTGTGCATACCCTATCGGTGGCGACGGACAATGGAGCAATGAACCCAGCACGAATCGCCGTCGCCGGGCACCCGCAGGCCCTCGTGCGACGCACACCCCCCGGCCGGGCCGCATGAGCGCCGACATGAACGTGGGCACCGTCGCCGAGGCCGTCACGACGCTCTACGGCGGCGACCCGGCCGACTTCGTCGCGGTGCGCAAGGAACTCGCCGCAGCCGCACGTACCGCCGGTGAGCGCGATGCTGCCCGCGAGATCGCCGCGCTCCGCAAGCCCACCGCCGCGGCCGCGGCCGTCAACCACCTCGACGACGGCGCCATCAGCGACGTCCTCGCCCTCGGCGAACAGATGCGTGCCGCGCAGACCTCGCTCGACGCGGCCACGCTCAAGGAGTTGTCGGCCCGACGGCAGGAACTGCTGCAGCAGATCGTCACGCGGCACGACCTGAACGGCTCGCTCGCCGAGGCCGTGCGCGCCACGCTGCTCGCGGCGATCGCGGACCGGCAGGCAGCCGACGCCGTGGCGACCCGCGCACTCGTGCGGCCACTGAGCTACAGCGGGTGGGGCGACATCGACCTCACCGACGCCGTCGCGCACCGCGACGCGCCTGCGCGCCCCGCGCTGCGACTCGTCGCCGGCGGTACGCCTGCCCAAGACCGAATCCGCGGTGCTGCGGCCGCGACATCAGCCCCAACCGCTTCCTCCTCCGCGGATGGAGCCTCCCCGCAGGTCGCCGACACCCAGAGCCGGCGGGATGAGGACGAGCAGGAGAAAGCCGAACGTGAGGCCGCCGAGCGCGAGAGCGCCCAGAGGCGGCGGGCCGAGCAGGAGCAGCGCGAGAAGGCAGCGCTGGCCGAGATGGATGCCCGCATCGCGCGGTTGCGAGTCCGCGTCGAGGCGGCGCAGAAGGCCTACGACGCAGCGAGAGCGGCCCGCGACTCGGCGCGGGCCGCTCTCGAAGAGGCGTTGCTCAGGCGCTCTTCGATGCCTGGGGGAACATCGTCGAGCAGTAGCTCGTGAGGTCCTCGACGGCGCTGTTGTACGACGTCGTGTCGACCGTCTTCGCCGGCTTCTCCGCCTTCTTCAACGCATCGACCTGAGCCGCAGCTGCGTCGGCCTTCTTCTTGAACGACGCATCACCGGACTGCTTCCCGTCCGAGCGCAGCGAATCCGCGAGCGAACCCATCGTCTTCGTCGCCTTCTGCAGGTCGGCGTCCTTGTGAGAGTCGACGGCGTCGTTCCACGCCGCATTCGCCGAGACGACCTGGCTGTTCGACGAGATGCAGGCCTTGCGCAGCGCAAGTGTCGCGCCGGGCTTGCCGGAGGCCGAACTCGACTGGCTGACCTGCACGCTCGGGTCGTCGCCGCTGTTGCCGCAGGCACCGAGCGTGAGCGTCAGACCGGCGCAGGCACCGAGCACCGACAGCGTGCGGGCGGGTCGAAGAGTGAAGGTCACTGGGTCCTCTCAGGAAGGTCGGGGTGGGTCACGATGACGGACGATCGACTCCACCGTGACACATTCGTGACCTTGGCGGCCAGTCAGCACGCGGTGACACCCGCCACGCACAGTGCCATCCACCAGCGACCAGAACCAGCGTGCGCGAGGCGATCCTGAACGAGCGGTGACACCCACCATGCACGGCGTCGGCAATCGGCGGTCCGAGCCGGGCGTCGGGCTCGGGCCGTCTTGCTCATCAGGACGCCGCCGCCCCCACGATGCAGCGTGCGACCCACCCCGCGGCCTCGTAGATCGGCACGTGGCCGAGGCCGGGGCCCTCGAGGAACGTCCAGGCCGGGTGACGAGCGGCGATGCGACGCGCCGCGGAGACGGGCACGAGGCGATCGCGCTCGCCGTGCACGAGCGTGACGGGTACCCGCAACTCGCTCAGCACGCGACGGTAACGCGGGCTTCCAGCAGCCACGACGAGCGAGTTGGCGGCCCGCACGAGCCCGGGCACGGCGTCCTGGTTCTCGGCCAGAGCACGGACCTCCTCGACGGAGCGTCGCATCACCCACTTCGGCACGCGATGCGGGTCGGCGACGACCGTCAGGACGCCCTCGACGCCCATGCGGTCGATGCCGCGGCGCGCGGCGTAACGCGGGATGACGCGTCGCGCCGCGGGCGGACACATGTAGAGGGAGAAGGTGACGAGCACCGACCAGTGCGGCCGATCCTGCGGGTGCAGCGGCAGCACGGGGTCGACGAGCACGAGACGCGACACGAGCTCAGGGTGCTTCGCGGTCATCATCGCGACGATCATCCCGCCCATCGAGTTGCCGACGAGGACGACGTCGCTCAGACCGAGCTGACGCAGGTACGCCGCGAGCAGATCGACGTTGTCGGAGACGGCCGAGCGGTTCGACCCACTCGTGCGACCGAACCCTGCGAGGTCGAGCGCCAGCACGCGACCGTGCTCGGTGAGGAACGGCCACAACGGCTCCCAGTTGGCGAGGCTGCCGCCGAGACCATGGACGAGCACATACGTCGGGCGACCAGTCGGCGCGGCTTCGGGGTGGGGCTCAGCGTCGGCGGCACCAGGGTCGGCCGCAGCGTCAGCCGCGGCGCGCTCCCGTTGCTCGCCGGCGAGCGACGCGTTCACGCCCGGGACGTCGACACCCCCGTCACTCGAGGCGTTGTCGGGCTGATCATCAGGCCCGCTGTCGCGGTGGAAGACCTCGACGCGATCGTCCCCGATGTCGATGACGACGCTCGTGATCGGTGGCAGCTTCGGCTCCGGCAGGTCCGCGTTCGCCAGCGACACATTTGCGTGGCTCGACGATGCGCCCTCAGACGCCGGCGATTCGTCGATGTCTGCCCTCTCGGCGAGGCGCGAGGTGTCGACGAACGAGGTGCCGGACGTGCCGTAAGGTGCGGGCTCGCGTGGCGTCTCCGTCATCGTTCGAGGTGTTCGGCGAACGTCGGCGCCTGCGAGCCGAGGACGGGCGTGTATGGGCGGATCGTGCGTTCGACGACGATGCCCTCGAGCAAGAACGGGTCGCGGTCGAGGCGCTCGGCGACATCCTCACGCGTGGGCGCGGCGATGACGAGCAGCGCACCGTCGGGCTCGGCGAGGGGGCCGGACAGCAGCATGCCCTCGACCTGCGAGAGGTAGGTGCGGTGCTCGGGGCGGTGGGCGTCGCGGGCGGCGACGTCGTCGGAATACGTGTAGGTGACAGCGAAGATGGCCATGATCTCTCCTACGCCACGCGCCGGTCGGCGGGCAAGTCGGGGTTGGTGCCCGAGAGTAGCCCCAGACGCGGCGGCGCGCCCATAGGATCGTCCCAACGAGGCAGGGAGGGAACTCGGCGTGAGCGAGAGTTGGCAGCTGGGAAGCCGCTACACGCTCGAGCGGCAGATCGGCTCGGGCGCGATGGGGCAGGTGTGGGTCGGGCATGACGTCGACGGCCACACCCTGGCCTTCAAACTGCTGCGCCCCGAACTCGCCGACGACCCCGGCGTCGTCGCGCGCTTCCTGCAGGAACGCAACCTCCTCGTCGGCCTGCGCAGCCCGTACGTCATCCGCGTGCACGACCTCGTCGTCGAGGGCCCGCGCCTCGCGATCGTCATGGACTACGTCGCCGGCGACTCCCTGCGCGCCCTCCTGCAACGGCGCGGCAACCTGACCCCGCACGATGTCGCGACGCTCGGCGCCCAGATCGCACAGGGCCTCGCCGCCGTCCACGGCGCGGGTGTGCTGCACCGCGACCTCAAGCCCGAGAACGTCCTGCTCGCCGACGATCCTGACGCGATGTCGAGGGCTGCGATGTCGAGGGCTACGACCGAGACTGCCTTGCCCGCCGACGCCGCATCGACGCCGACGTCCACCGACGCGCTGGGCACTCTCGTGCCGAAGCTCGCCGACTTCGGGGTGGCCTCCCTCGTCACGCAGACGGGGCAGGTGGCGACGGCGAACGTCATCGGCACGCCGCAGTACCTCGCGCCCGAACTCGGCGACGGGCAACCGAGCGGGCGCGCGGGGGACCTCTACGCGCTCGGCGTCACGCTGTACGAGATGGCGTGCGGCGCGGTGCTGTTCCACGCGGACTCGCCCGTCGCGTTGCTGCGCCTGCACGCCGATCACGCGCCGACGCGCCCCGACGGCATCCCCGATGCCCTGTGGGTGCTCATCGCCGAGCTGCTCGCGAAGAACCCGCACGAACGCCCGGACGATGCCGCAGCCGTGGCACAGCGACTGTGGGCCATGGCGCCGCAGTTCGCCGGCGCCCCCGCCGCGCCCGTGCTCAGCGCACCGCCGCGGACGTCACGGATCGTCGCCGCAGGGGCGTCGGAAAGCGCCGCGCCCATCGGATCGCCCGTGCCCATGTCAGGCGCCGCCGCGGCGGTGGCGGCGCCTGCGGCCGCAGGTGGGGCGGTCGGCGCGGGTGGCGTGGCCGGCCCGGGTGGGGCGAATCCCGCCGATCACCTGGGCACAGCGTCGGCGACGAGCGACACTCCGAGCGGGGGGCAGCACCGGCGCAGCGTCTGGCTGGCGGTGACGCTCGTCGCCGGTCTCGCTCTCATCGCGCTCGTCGCGTGGCTGCTGCTGCGCGACTCCTCCTCGTCGCATAGCGCAGCTCCGTCGCCGTCATCGTCGACGTCGAGTCGTTCGACGCAGCCACGAGACGTCCCCCTGTCGGGCGCGCTGTCGGGCGGGGCGCGCACGGCGAGCGTGCGCGTCGGCGGATCTTCGTACGACGACGCCGTCGTGCCGTTGCTCACCGACCGCCAGGCGTGCACCGCCGCGGCACAGTTCGCCCTCGATCGTCGCTACGACGAGGTGGCGTTCACCGTCGGCGCCACCGACGCCCAGCCTGGGGGGACGAACATGCAGCCGGAAGGTACGACGACCGTGACCGTCCGCGTCGACGGCAGCGCCAAGCAGACCGTCACTCTCGGCGGCAAGCAGGCCAAAACACTCCGCGTGCCCGTCAGCGGTGCCCGGACGTTGAGCGTCGACACCGACTCGATCGGCTGCTCGCCCGCGCTCGACACCGCCCCGGTCGCCCTCGTCGCCGGCACCCTGCGCACATCCTGACGCCCTGGATACCCCCGGCGCCACCCACTCACTCAGGCCCCGCCCACCTGCGATTTTCGTCCACACTCGCGAATCTCGTCCACATTCAACTCGAACCAACTGCGTGACGAGCCGCCCCCTGACGGCTCGTCACGCAGTAGACCTCGGTGGGTCACCGATTCGGCGTCAACCGGTCAGCGCATCAGCTCCGGCGCGACGTGGCCGAAGCGGTGCAGTGTCCGCGAGATGGCCTGCTCGCGCAGGAACGTCAGCAGTTCCCGGCGTCCCGTCGACAGCACCTCGCCGAACAGCGGCGTGATGCTCGCGCCCTGGTCCTCGCCGGGAGCTGAGGCGAGCGCGGCGGCCGTCTCGCCGTCGGCGTCCGCGCCGACCATGCGGATGCGCAGCGGCTCGCCGCCGCGCGTGCCCTCACGGCACCACGTGACGAACTGCGCCGAGCTCTCGACCGACCCCATGCGGTTCAGCCAGACGAGTGCCTGACGTCCCTCGCCCGTCGCCGCCAGGCGCGTCAGCGCCGGCTGCAGCGCGACATCCCACGACAGGTACACGCTCGAACCGACGAGGTGCGCTCCGAGTACGAGTCGCGCCACCTCGGCGAGCGTGCGGTCCGCGACGGCGTCGACGTCGCCGTCCGCCGAAGTCTCGCCGAGCTCCGCGCGCACGACGACCTGCGGCTGCGGGCGGTAGCGGAAGACGTTCGACTCGGCGCGCAGCGACGACGGGTCGGCCTCGATGCCGAGCTCCTCGCGCCACGCGAACGCGTCGGAACGCAGCGACGCATGCAGCCACTCGCGGTCGGCTTCGTTTCGCGCCAGCGGCGACAGGATCTCGAGCAGGTCGCGCACCCGCGGCATGATCGGCGCGCCCTGACGCGCGACGCCGTCAGACACCCACGTGCCGAACTGCGCGACGTAGTTCGGCCCGCCCGCCTTCGCGCCTGGGCCAATGACGGATTCCTTCCACCCGCCGAAGCTCTGACGCTGCACGATCGCGCCCGTGATGTGACGGTTGACGTAACAGTTGCCCGCTTCGACGTGCTCCTGCCAGTACGTGACCTCGTCCTCGTCGAGGCTGTGGATGCCAGCGGTGAGGCCGAACTGCGTCGCGTTCTGCAGTTCGAGCGCCTCCTCGAGCGTGTCGGCGTGCATGAGGCCGAGCACGGGGCCGAAGACCTCGGTCATGTGGAAGAACGAGCCGGGCTTCACGCCGTCCTTGAGGCCGGGGCTCCACAGGCGGCCGGTGTCGTCGAGCTGCTTCGGCTCGACGAGCCACGTCTCACCCGGTTCGAGCGTCGTCAGCGCCTTGAGCAGCTTGCCCGACGGCGGCTCGATGACCGGGCCCATCGTCGTGCCGAGGTCGCTCGGCCAGCCGACGCGCAGCGACTTCACGGCGTCGACGAGCTGCTCACGGAACCGCTTCGACGTCGCGACCGAGCCGACGAGGATGCCGAGCGAGGCAGCCGAGCACTTCTGCCCGGCGTGCCCGAACGCCGACTTCATGAGGTCGGCGGCGGCAAGGTCGAGGTCGGCGGCGGGCGTGACGACGAGTGCGTTCTTGCCGCTCGTCTCACCGAACACGCGCGGCCCACCGGCGTGACGCGCGCGCCACCCGGCGAACAGGCGACCCGTCTCGATCGAGCCGGTGAGGATGACGGTGTCGACGTCGTCGTGCGCGACGAGCGCGCGGCCGTTGTCGTCCTCCTCGACGCGGACGACCTGCGCGGCGTCGCGCGGGATGCCCGCAGCCCACAGGGCCTCCATCGCGACCTCGACGCAGCCGACCGTCTGCGGTGCCGGCTTGATGACGACGGCCGATCCGCTCGCGAGCGCCGCGAGCACCGAACCGATCGGGATGGCGACGGGGAAGTTCCACGGCGGAGTGACGAGCGTGAGGCGGTGAGGCTCGAATCGTGCTCCGTCAGAAGCCATTCCGGTGACCAACTCTTCGCAGCGGTCAGCGTAGTAGCGCGCGAAGTCGATCGCCTCCGAGATCTCCGGGTCGACCTGGTCGATCGTCTTGCCCCCCTCGGCGGCCGCGACGGTGACGAGATCACCGCGACGCTTCTCGATCTCCCGCGCCGCCTCACGCAGCAGCGCGGCACGCTCGGTGTTGGAACGTCCGGCCCACCCGGCCTGCGCCGCGACGCCGCGCGCGACGACGTCGTCGACCATCTCGCGCGACGTGAGCTGCGGCGACGTCAGCGGCGCCGGCTGACGCGTGACGGCCTCCCGCGCCCAATCGCGCACCGCGGGCAGCGCCGGGTCGGAGTCGGCCGTGTTCTCGAAGAAGTCTCCGATCGGCGCGCGCTCGGGCGAGCGTCGCGGGCCGACGGGCGTCGAGGCGATCGCGTCGATCGACTCACGGAAACGTCGCTCCTGGTCCTGCATCGCCGACAGCGCACCGGTGCCGACGAGGCCGTCACGCACGTACTTGTGACGCTCGGCCGCACCCTCGTCGTGGCTGAACATGGCGTGCAGGAAGTTCTGCTCCGCCGCGTTCTCCTCGAGGCGACGGATGAGGTAGGAGACGGCGACGTCGAAGTCCTCGCGCTTCACGACGGGCGTGTAGAGCAGGACGGTGCCGACGTCGGCCTTCACGGCGCGCGCCTGCGACGGCGCCATGCCCTGCAGCATCTCGACGTCGAGGTGCTCGCTCACACCACGCTTCTCGGCGAGCAGGTGCGCCATCGCGACGTCGTACAGGTTGTGCGAGGCGACACCGAGGCGGCACACCTCCACCGCGTCGGCGCGCGTCGCGCGCTCGATGAAGCGCAGGTAGTTCGCGTCGACGTCCTCCTTCGACGTGTACGGCGCCTGCTTCCAGTCGTGCAGTTCGGCCTCGACGCGCTCCATCGCGAGGTTCGCGCCCTTGACGAGACGCACCTTGATGCCCGCGCCACCGTTGGCCTTGCGCTCCTTCGCGAACGCGATGAGACGCTCGAGCGCCGGCACCGCGTCCGGCAGGTAGGCCTGCAGGACGATGCCCGCCTCGAGGTCGTGGAACTCCGGCTCCGACAGCAGGCGCGTGAACAGCTCGATCGTCAGGTCGAGGTCGCGGTACTCCTCCATGTCGAGGTTGACGAACTTCTTCTTGATGTCGCCGCGGTTGACGTTCGCGGCGCCCCCACCCGGCTGGCCTGCGTCGGCGTTGGCGTCACCGGTGTTCGACGATGGCGACGACGCGTCGCTCGCCGTGCCGTTCGCGACGCGGTAGATCGGACGCAGCCGCTCGAGGGCGCGCTCGACGGTGCCCTCGGCGTCCCACGTCGAGATCTGCGAGACGAGGCAGCTGACCTTGATCGAGACGTAGTCGACGTCGTCGCGCGCGAGCAGTTTGCGCGTCTCCTCGGTGCGACGCGCGGCCTCGGCCTCACCAAGGACGGCCTCCCCGAGCAAATTGATGTTGAGGCGGAAGCCGTCGGCGTGCGCCTTGGCGAGGTGCTTCGCGAGCGTCGGGTCGCTCGCGTCGACGACGAGGTGGCCGACGAGCTGACGCAGACGCGTGCGCGCCGCGGGCACGACGACGGGCGGCATCGTCGTCGCGAGGCGGGAACCGAGGCCGAGCAGCTTCGCGTCGAGCTTGCCCATGAACCCGGTCGCCTCGTTCGACGACAGGCGCGCGAGCTCGCGCGCAGCGGCCGTGTTGTCCTCGGGGCGCGCGACGCGGTCGACGAACTTCACCGCGAGGTCGAGGCCCTTCTCGTCACGCAGCAGCGCGCCGAGCTGGTCGCTCGTGCGCTTCTCGGCCTTCGTCTGGCCGGCCTCGGTCGCGTCGCTCCAACGGTTCGCGAGGGCGACGGCGTCCTCGACGAGGTCGTGCAGTTCGGCGAACGTCGCAGCGTCGTCGGACGGGGTGGTGTCGACGGTGGTGGCGCCCGGGGTGCGGGGTGCGTCAGTGATCTGGCTCATACCACCAGTCAAACCCCTCCTGACCGCTAAAGTCTTGCCCGCCTGCCGCAGCCTCGCCGCGGGTATCGGCCAGAACGGCTCGTCGTGACGGTTCGTGTCGCCGGCGGGACGGGAAGACCCAGGGACCTGTGGGGCTGGCGAGGTCTGTGGGCCTGGCGGTGCCGACACGCCCGCTACCCTTCCCTCATGACGACGGCACCGACGCTCGACGCCCTACGTGGCGCGCTCGGACCCGCCGTCCTCGAAATGGTCGATCACCTGCCGGGCACGATGTTCTGCGTCAAGGGTGCGGACGGTCGCTACCTCGCCGTCAACCCGACGTTCGTCGAGCGCACGAACAAGCGCTCGCGCGGTGACGTCGTCGGGCGTCGCGCGGCCGAACTGTTCGTGCCGGAGCTCGCCGAGCGCTACGAGGAGCAGGACGCGCGCGTCCTGTCGTCCGGCAAGCCGCTGTTCAACGAGCTCGAGCTGATCCGCGCCTCGGGCGGGCCGTTTCGTTGGCACATCACGGCGAAGATGCCGCTGCGCGACCAGGCGGGGCGTGTCGTCGGCATCGCCAGCATGTCGCAGGACGTCGGCGAGGCCGCCGAGGACGACCCGGCGATGACGTCGCTCGGCGCCGTGCGCGCCTACATCGACGCGCACCTCGACCAGCCGGTGACGTCGCAGGATCTCGCCCGCGTCGCGGGATGCTCGGTCGACACGCTGGAGCGACGCTCGCGCCGCGTGTTCGGACGTTCGCCGCGCCAACTCGTCCTGTCGTCACGCATCGACGCCGCGCGCGAGATGCTCACCGCCAAAGAGCTGACGCTGGCGCAGATCGCCGTCCGCTGCGGCTACTCCGACCAGGCCGCGTTCAACCGCACGTTCACGCGCCTCGCCGGCATGCCCCCGGGACGTTATCGCCGCGAGCGCCGCACCCAGGGCTGACGAGACCCGACCCGATCCGACCTGATCCCGAGCCCCACCCCATCCAACGGCCGGCACCGCCCGCGCGCCGACAGCATCCCGATTCTGCGATCTTCGTACACATTCACCGTTCATCGCTCCGACCCCGGCCGTCACCGCCGCGACTCGTCTTGATCCGCGGCCCGCGACGCCCCATGGGGCGTCCTCGCGAAATAGCGTGGACCTGCATGCCCTTCGAACCCGACGAAAGGACGCCTCTCATGGCCGACATCGCCACCGCCGACCTCTATGACGAGCTCGGCGACGCGCTCGACTCGTGCTCCACCCAGTTCACTCAGTACGGCGGACGCGCGCGGTTCAGCGGCACGATCGTGACGATCAAGTGCTTCCGCGACAACCAGATCGTCAAGGAGACACTCAACTCGCCGGGCGCGGGCAAGGTGCTCGTCGTCGACGGCGACGGCAACGTCGAGAGCGCCCTGATGGGCGACATGATCGCCGAGGCCGCCGTCGCGAACGGGTGGGAGGGCGTCATCATCAACGGCGCCATCCGTGACAGCGCCGCCGTCGCGAAACTCGACCTCGGCACCAAGGCTCTCGGCACGAACCCGCGCAAGTCGGCGAAGGACGGCAAGGGCGAGAAGGACGTTCCGGTGACGTTCGGGGGCGCCACGTTCAAGCCCGGCGACCATCTGTGGAGCGACGAGGACGGCATCGTCGTCACGTCCGCGGAACACGCCTCCACCGTCCTGTCCTGACGGGCCCGACAAGCCCGACCTGATGCCGATATCGACGCAGCCCGCCTGGCAGGTCTGCCTCGCAGGTCCGGCCGACGTCGATGTCACCCGCGCACCGCGTCGTCCGCGTGCCGCGCCGAGCCGGGCCGCGCCGGGCCACCACATGCCGCGACGCGATAGAACGCCCCGCGAGAGTGGCGAGGGGCCACCTGCTCGCCTACCGTTACGCCCATGAGTTCAACTGTCGCGTGCATCGGTTTTGCCGACCCCGCTGCCCTGGCCGCCCTGGCGCGCGACAAGGGTGCGCCGGCGCACGAGTTGTCGAGCACGACGCGTTGGGTCGACTCGAGTGGCGCGATGCTGTTGCTCGACCGCACGGCGCAGTACGCGCGCCCTGGTTTCGACACGCCGGTGCGCACTCCGTACCGCGGCATCACGCCGCTCGAGAACGGTCTGGCGCAGGTGACGCTGACGGACGTCTCGGGTTTCGAGCTCGACCCGTTCACGGTCGTGCCGAACAACCGGTACACGGTCGGTTGGGCCGCGGTGGGGCGCGTCGCGCTCGTCGCGATGGGTGTCGACACCGAGTTCTTCGCGACGGTCGAGGATTTCTTCGACTCGCCCCGCAGTGCGATGCCCGGAGTCGAAGGTGAGCCGCCGGCCGAGGTCAAGCAGTTCGGTCTGCCGTGGCCGCCGCCGATGGAGATCGAGACGTTCCTGCCCGCCACGTCGAGCGATTCGCCTCTCGCGACGTTGAGCGGCACCGTCCAGTTCGCCGAGATCCGCACGAACTCCGTCACGGGCCACGAGTTCCTCGTCTCCCGGATCGCGACGGTGTGCGGCGAGATCGACCTGTGCACGCCCGTCCCCCTCGACGGCGTGCCGGCACCGGGGTCGGTGACGGTCGGTCAGGTCGAGCTGCTCGCCGGTTTCCCGGCGCACGGTCTCGACGACCCGTCGGCCGCGTACGACTCCCCCGAACGCGTCGGCCCGACGTTCCGTGACGGAGACCCGAACTCCCCCGACGACGTCATGCCGATGGATGCCCCCGACCTGCCCGACGGGCTCGTCCTCGGCGATGACGGCGTCGTGCGCACCACCGAGGAGCACGCGGCGTGGAAGGGCGGCGACGCCGAGGCCGGGTTGCACCCGAAGCCGGTCCCCACGCCCTCCACGCGCGAGGAAACCTCCACCGAGGACGCCCTCGACGCCCGACGCGAACTGCCCGCCGAGCCTGACGTGGTCGAGCCCGGCGCCGACGAAGCGAGCGAGTCGGTGGGTAACTCTCAGAGCGGAGAACCCGAGAACGCCGCTGTCGCGAGCGCTGACACCACCGACACCCCCGAGGCGACTGATACGCCCGGTGCGCCGTCACGCGCGACGAACCAAGCGCCCACCTCCGGTGCCGCACGCACCGACGTCCCTGGCGCGTCGACCGAGACGCCGAACCAACCGCCGCCCTCCGGTGCGTCGACGACCCCCAAGACGCCCGACGCAACCGCCGTCAGCGCCTCCGACGACGACAGCGCCCCGCGCCCGGGCGAGACGCGTCGTGAGTGGCGGGCTCGCACCGGTCGCTGACGGCGCGCAGGTCAGCCGGCGGGGCGGTCACCCACCGTACGGGTGCCGTCGCGGTTGGGCTCCAGCACGGACAGCACGTCGAGCTCGACGGCCCATCCCTGCGGGCCGGCGTCGCCTGTCTGCTCCGAACACTTGAAAACCTTCCAAATTCTTGGCTAGACCTGGCGCATGAGCGACTACCCAGAACGCCACGCCTTGGGCAGGATCGACGTCATCAACCTCGAGGATCTTCCCGCGCTCAGCCGCGATGTTCCCCTCGACCTGCCGAGCATCCAAGCCGGGTGGCCCGACTTCGAGCACGCCTTCGACTCCCTGAAGGGACGACGCATGATGGGCCTCGTCTACGGCGGATCGCACATCTACCGCATGTGCTCGAATCGGTTGGATCGCGACGCCGCAATCCCGCTGGGTCTGGACGAGACGACGATCCCGGGCGGCGCCTACCTTCGGCTGCGCCTACGAGGTGAAGCGCCGGAGGTCTACGGGCACATCGGCGAGGCGTTCGACGTCCTCTTCGGCTTGGCAGATCACGACTCGTCCCGTCCGCAGATCGAGAGTTACCGACGTGAAGGCGAGGTCGACTGCCTCCTCCCGGTCCTGGCGTAGTTGACGGGGGTCCCCCACCACAGACCGCTTTACGTCATGTCGCTGATGGCGATCCCATCACCGAGGACGGTGGCATGGCGCCATGAGGGGATGACTTCGCGATCTGCGAGGGTGAACGTTCGTCATCTCGTCAAGCCTCCTGGATGTTGTGTCATGAACGCGCGCCATTTCACGCGTTGATGACACAAGATCGCGCCGGGGTCGGCGAGCGCCGAGCACCCCGTCAGCCACGCCCTCGCCGCTGCCCCACCGAACCCGCCAGTTCGTCCGCAGAGACGAAGGTCCCAGAGCTGCTCACCCCGGCGGCGGAAGCTTTTGTCAGTTGTGAGAGGCACAATGTCTGAGTGAACTCCGCTCTGCCACCGCGCCCTGCCCGCTCGTCAGGCACCACGCGCCGCGGCTCGCTGCTCAAGCGCGCCGCGTGGCGCGCTGCCGAGGTGTTCACGACGCCGGCGCCGCCGCAGGAGTTCGCGCGCCTGTTCAACCCGCTCGTCTCGAGCCGTCAGCTGCGCGGCGTCGTCACCGCCGTGCGCCATGAGACGGCGAACTCGGCGACGATCGAGTTCACGCCCGGTGGCACGTGGGACGCGCACAAGGCCGGCCAGTACGCGCGCATCGGCGTCGAGATCGACGGGGTGCGCAACTGGCGCTCGTACTCCCTCGTCACCGCCGAGGGCCACGACCCGGCGATCACCGTCACCGCTGTCGGGCGCGTCTCGAGCCACCTCGTGCACCACACCGAGCCCGGCGACGTGCTGTTCCTCGCTCCGCCGCAGGGCGACTTCCTCCTGCCCACCGGCCCGCGCCCCCTGCTCATGCTGACGGCGGGCAGCGGCCTCACGCCCGTCATGTCGATGCTGCGCACCCTGCTGCCGCAGCGGCGCGACGCGGACGTCGTCGTCATCCACTCCTCGCGCAACTCCGACGAGACGCTGTTCCTTGACGAACTCACGCAGATGAACGACGCACACCACAGCCTGACGCTCGTGCACCGCTTCACCGGACACGAAGGCCGTCTCGATCTCGCGACGACCCATGACCTCGACACGCTCTGCCCCGACTGGCGCAGCCGCAAGACGTACGTCTGCGGGCCGCAGGAGATGCTCGACGACGCCGAACGTCTCTGGCACAGCGAGGATCTGCCGCACGAGCTGAGCGTCGAACGCTTCGCCCCGACCCTGTTCGCCGACCCCGACGCGCGCGGCGGCGTCGTCACGTTCGAGAAGTCCGACAAGGAGGCGAGCGCCGAGGGCAACACGACGCTGCTCGAGGTCGGCGAGGACGCAGGCGTCCTGCTTCCGTCCGGGTGCCGCATGGGCATCTGCCGTACCTGCCTGACGCCGCTCGTCAGCGGCACCGTGCGCAATCTGTCGTCGGGCGAACTGTGCTCCGACGAGGGCGAACTCATCCAGACCTGCATCAGCGCCGCCGTGGGCCCGGTCCACCTCGACGCGTGAGTAGTGATGACGTCACCATGACCACCCACGGCGCATTCCGCCGACCCGACGCGCCCGCCCTGAGCGCACGATCCCGCTGCGTCGTCAGGCCCTCGACGCCCCGTCACGCCGCGCTGACCGGACGCGCGGCCACCTCACGTCCTCTTTCCCCATCCGGCGAGAACGAACCCGACCAGGAGTTCAGCTCATGACATCCGTCCTCAACGCCCTCAAGCCCGGCGCCGCCGATTCGAAGACGGCCCGCGCGGCCGCGAAGCCCGACAAACGCACCGGCGTCCTGCCGACGCACGGCCACCTCGCCGTGCGCCCGCCGACGGCCGCGCACCTCAGTGACGACGACGTCGAACGCCTCGGCGCCGAACTCGACGCGATCCGTGACGAGGTGCTCGCCGAGCGCGGCGCGAAGGACGCTGCGTACGTCAAGCGCATGGTGAAGATCCAGCGTGCGACGGAACTCGCGGGCCGCGTCTGCATGATCGGCAGCCGCTCGAAGATCGCGTGGAGCGCCGGCGTCGGCCTCATCGCGCTCGGCAAGGTGCTCGACAACATGGAGCTCGGCCACAACGTCCTGCACGGGCAGTGGGATTGGATGCGCGACCCCGACATCCACTCGACGACGTGGGAGTGGGATTTCGTCGCGCCCGCCCGCGGCTGGCAGCACACGCACAACGACCTGCACCACACGTGGACGAACGTCATCGGCAAGGACCGCGACGTGGGCTACAACATCCTGCGCGTCAGCGACGACCAGCCGTGGAAGCCGCGCGACCTCGCGAACCCGCTCGTCAACCTCGTGCTCGCGCCGATGTTCGAATGGGGCATCGCGAGCTACGACATCGAGTGGGATCAGTACAAGGCCGGGTACAAGTCGCGAGAGGCCGTCATGGCCGACATCGCGGCGCTGCGCGACAAGGCCATCGCGATGGTCGCCAAGGACTACGTCGCGACGCCGCTCGCTGCGGCCACCGTCGGCGCGCTCGTCGGCAAGGCCCTCGGACGACCGACGAACTTCCGTTCGACGGCGCTGCGCGCGCTCGGCGGCACCGTCGCGGCGAACGCGCTGCGCAACGTCTGGGCGCACGCCGTCATCTTCTGCGGTCACTTCCCCGACGGCGTCGACACCTTCGACGAACGCATGATCGACGGCGAGACGCGCGGCGACTGGTACATCCGGCAGATGCTCGGCTCGGCGAACATCTCCGGCACCCGCACGTTTCACACGCTGACGGGCAACCTCAGCCACCAGATCGAGCACCACCTCTTCCCCGACCTGCCGAGCAACCGCTACATCGAGGTCGCCCCCAAGGTGCGCGAGATCTGCGAACGCTATGGCCTGCCGTACAACACGGGACGATTCGGGCGTCAGCTCGGCTCGACGTGGAAGAACATCTGCGTCCTCGCAGTCCCGACACGTGACGAATGGGCCGCCTACCGCGCCGGTTGATCGCCTCTGCCCCTCGACGAACCCGCACGTCCTGTCTCGACGGGAGTGCGGGTTCGCACGCTCCGTCGGACGGGCGTGTGAGCGCGCGGGAGCACCCAACCCGCACGCTGCCGTCGCGACTGGGCGCGATAGTTCGCGTATCCGCTGAGCGCACAGCTCGCCGAGTCGCCGCCACCCTGTGAAGTAGCTCATAATGGGCTGTGCATGCCCGATCTGCTCGAGACCGAGCCTCGCGGGCCTTCATCGAAAGGTGACTCACGTGTCACTCACCTCCCGCGTCGCCGCCGGTTTCGGCACCGCGCTCGTCGCTGTCTCGTTCGCCGCTCCGGCCCTCGCCGAGCAGCCCGCCCCGAAGCCGACGATGCCCGCCACCATCGAGCAGCTGGCTGCCAAGCTGCCGCCGTTCCCCGGCGAGAACGCCACGGACGCGCAGATCGAGGCGTGGTTCCAGCAGGCGTCGAAGACCCTCGGCCTGCCGCCCTTCCCGGGTGAGAACGCCACGGACGAGCAGGCGTACACGTACGTCAAGGCCGTCGTGAAGCTGCTCGGCCTGCCGGCGCTGCCCGCGATGGACGCCTCCGACGCCGAGTACGACGCGTGGGCCGGCAAGGTCGCCACGATGTTGGGCCTGCCGAAGCCGCCGTCGGCCAACGCGTCCGAAGCACAGTGGGACGCCTGGTTCACCACGCTCATGGGCATGTCCGGCATGCCGCAGATGCCGGGCGGGATGCCGCACAAGCCGGGCGCGTCCCACGCCTCGTCGAAGCCGGCCGGCCCCGTCGTCCAGACCGACCGCGTCGCGCCGTCGTCGAACACCGGCGCGCTGACGGGCGCTGCCGCGCTCGCGTTCGCCGCGGCGGGCGTGACGCTCGTCATGCGTCGCCGAGCATCGCGCTGACGCAACGCTTTTCCCGGGTGACGCCCGTCGAGCCACGGCTCGGCGGGCGTCGCGCGTTTGCGGCGGGCCGGGGCTCGGTCATTAGACAGGTGAAGAACCCGCACGGAGCAACACCACTTCGTGCCCGCTCACGCCTTCCGAGGAGACGCCACATGTCGCACTCGACCATGAACATCCGTCACCGCGCCGCCGCCCTGGCCGGCGCAGTCGCCATCGTCGGCACCGCAGGAGCCGGCCTCGCGAGCACCGCTTCCGCGGCGAACGGCTCGGGCGCGCAGAGCACGCTCGCCGCCATCAAGTTCTGCGAGAGCTCGAACAACTACCAGGCGCAGAACCCGTCGTCGACCGCCTCGGGCGCCTACCAGTTCCTCGACACGACGTGGCAGGGCCTCTCCGCGGCCAAGGGCTACTCGAAGGCCAAGTACGCGCCCGCGTCGGTGCAGGACGCCGCAGCCCTCGAGTTGTACAACCAGGCCGGCACCTCCCCCTGGGCCGCCAGCTCCAGCTGCTGGGCCACGTAAGACCTCTCGGCACGATGTGTCGTGCCGGTGACGCCCCCGTCAGGATTTGTCCTGACGGGGGCGTCGTGCTGCCCAGGCAGGCCGGGGGTGGGGCCCGTCAGGACGCGCGTCGCACGACACCGTCGAGCTGAGCGGCTGAGTCGACGATGCGGTAGCCGACGCCACGCACCGTCGTGATGTCGTGGCGACCGAACGGGCGGTCGAGCTTGCGCCGCAGATGGCTGACGACCTGGTCGACGAGGTTCGACGTCGCCGCATCGAGCCCGCCCCAGACGTCGTCGACGATGCGCGCGCGTGACACCACGTGCCCCGCGTTGCGCATGAGCAGTTCGAGGACGGCGTACTCTCGGGCGGTGAGGTCGATCGCCACATCACCCCCTTGCGCGCCGCTCACCACGTCGCGGGTGGTGGCCCCGCCCGGCTCGGCAAGGGCGTCACCGATGCTGGCGTGATCGCTGCCGGCGTCACCCGTGGTGGCGTCGTCGAGCGTCCTGACGGCGACGCGCGCCGCTCGATCCAGACGGAGGGTCCCGACGCGCAGTTCGTCCTCGACGAGGTGCGGGGCCCTGCGCGTCAGAGCTCGCAGACGCGCGGCGACCTCGGCGAACGGCACGGGTGAGGTGACGACATCGTCGGCGCCCGCGTCGAGCACGTCGACGAGGTCGGCCGATTCGCTGCGGCGAGCCATGACGAGGATCGGCGCGCGCTCGCCGTCGCCGCGCAGGGCGGTGACGACGGGGACGTCGTGCGTGCCGGGTCGGGCGCTGCAGATGACGATGACGTCGGGTTCCGCCTCGCTCGCCAACCACAGCGCCTCGCCGCGCTGAGAGGCCGCCTGCACGACGTACCCCTCCTGCGCGAGCGCCGGCTGCAGACGTGCCGACGTGCGGCCGGATTCGTCGACGATGAGTGCCTTCATGACGGCGACGCTAAGAACCTCGCCTTTGATTTCGATAAGAACGCCGGCCGTCACGCGCCCTCTCTGAGGCCCCGACCGACCCTCGCCCGGCGGCTCGCCGCGACGCGGTGCTTCTGTCGAAAACTGTTGCACCACAAGCGATCAGAGCCGACCGCCATCGACAGGATGCGATGACGGCACGCCTCACAGCAGGCTCACAACGTTTCGTCGCCGTCAGAGTCGCGTCAGCCGCCCGCAACGAAGCGTCGGCACGGTGGATGACGTCAACAGACCGACGAAAGGAACAGTCATGACCCACTTCGACACCACCACCGACCCGATCCGTTCGCACGACACCACGGACGCCGCACCCAAGCAGAAGCGCAAACGCGCCATGACGCTCGCGAGCGGAATCGCGCTCGTCGGCGTCGCCGGTGCGGGCCTGGCCTCCACCGCGAGCGCCGCGACGTCGACGTCCTCGTCGTCCGCGTCATCGGCGCTCGCCAAGATCAAGTCCTGTGAGAGCGGCGGCAACTACCAGGCCGTCAACGCCTCGAGTGGCGCCTCGGGCGCCTACCAGTTCTTGAACTCGACGTGGAAGGGCCTGTCGGCCTCCGCCGGCTACACGACGGCCGCCTCGGCGCCCGCGTCGGTGCAGGATGCCGCCGCCCTCGAGCTCTACAACCAGGCCGGGACGTCGCCCTGGGCCGCCTCGAGCAGCTGCTGGTCGAGCATGACGAGCGCGCCCACGACGAGCACCTCCAGCTCGTCGACGAGCGCCTCGCCGAGCACGAGCGCCACATCGGGCACGACGACGTCCACGAGCACGAAGGCGTCGAGCGCGTCCAGCTCGACGGGCAACAGCTCGAGCACGACGACGAGCGTGTCCAACTCGAAGAGCAGCACCGCGAGCACGAAGGCGGCGCACCCGGGCAAGGCGAAGGCGCACGGCAAGCCCGCCCCGGCGCAGCACGGCAAGCCGGGTGAGAAGGCCAAGCCGCAGCCCAAGCCGGCGACGGTGAAGCATGGCAAGACTGCACCCAAGCCTGCTCACGCGAAGGCCGCACCCAAGCCGCATGGCAAGGACGCGAACAAGGCGCTGCCGAAGGCCAAGCCGGTCGGCAAGCACCACGCGAAGGTGGCCCCGAAGCCCCTGACGAAGCCGGCCAACTCGCTGGCGCCGCACGGTTCGCACGCTCCGGCGAAGGCTGCGGCCTGAGCCGCGCCGCGCTTTCCGTTCATGACGGGAGCGCCCTACCCGTCGCGTGAACGCCGGTCGGGCCTGGGCGTGAGATGCCGGGGTGAGTGCGAGCCGTCGCATTCACCCCGGCATCTCACGATCCACGCCGGCGACGCGTGTGCTCACCTGCGATTCTCGTACCCATCGGCGATTTTCGTCCACATTCACCGTCGTCCTCAACCACGCCGGAAGCTGGGCCCAGAGCGACGAGCTCCACGACCCATGACGGCGAGTCACGACGACGGACCGGCGCCCCGCACCCATACCCACACCCGACGGCAGACCAAACCCCACCGACTGAAAGTCTGTCGCCACCACGCATCGCCTCGGCGACAATCGAGGGATGACGAACTTCACCGGCACGATCGTCACCCTCGGCGGCGGGGGTTTCTCTCAGGAGGGCGCCGTCACGCCGATCGACGAGCACATCCTCGAGCTGACGCGCGCCGAGCGTCCCCGCGTCTGCTTCGTCCCCACGGCCAGCGGCGACGACCTCGGCTACGCCGCGAAGTTCGAGCAAGCCTTCGCCGGGCGCACCGAGACGAGCGTCCTGTCGTTGTTCACCAAGTCCGCGAACGCCAACTGGACCTGCGACCCCCGCCACGTCCTCACCCAGGACGTCGTCTACGTCGGCGGTGGGTCGACGGCCAACCTGCTCGCGATCTGGCGCACGCACGGCCTGCCCGACCTCCTGCGCGAAGCCGCGGCGAACGGCACCGTCCTGGCCGGTATCAGCGCCGGCATGAACTGCTGGTTCGAGGCGTCGTCGACCGACTCGTTCGGCCCACTCGCACCCCTCGATGACGGCCTCGGCTTTCTCCCCGGCAGCGCGTGCCCCCACCTGTTCGGTGAACTGGGCCGCGCCGAGAAGTACCGGCGGTGGGTCGCTGACGGCGCCCTGCCCGACGGCATTGCCGCCGATGACGGCGTTGCGCTCGTCTGGCACCGCGACACCGAGTACGGCACCTCCACCTACGCCGTCACCGAGAAACCCGGTGGCGTGGCCTGGCGCGTCACGCGCGAACAGGGCGAGCCACACGTCATCCCGGCGCGCCTGCTGGGCTCGACGGTGGCACCCCGCATCAGCGAGATCCTCGACGCCGCAAACCTCCTCGGGCTCGCCGAGATCGGCGCGCCGTCGGACGAGTTCGACGCCGAGGCCGAGTACATCGCCTCGGGACTGCCTGCGTGCACGAGCCCGGACGACGTCCTCACCCTCGTCCACGCGACGTTCGTCCACTGCTTCGACAGCGATGGCGAGAGCGCCGCCGAACCAGAGACACCCTCCACCGCAGGCCCACGCGAGCAGTACGTCGACGTCGCTCGTCGGATCTGGAACCTGCACGCTTCGTCATCGACCGGACGCAATCGCAGTTTTTAGCTGCACGACTTCTGCGCATCTGCACGAGGAATGTGCCGCACATTCCACGTGCAGATGCACATGACTCGTGCAACTACCCCCGCCGCCAGGCGTCAACACCCATCACGCACCCCGTCACCGAGCCGCAATATTTTCCTCGACCCACGCAGCGATGACGGGCACGACGTCGGCGTTGCGGCGCACCCACTGGATGTGCCCGAGATCGTCCGGCGAGTGCCAGCGCGTCACGCGCGCCTTAGGCACCCAGCGCAGCATCTGCTCGAGCCCGCCGACGGGTGCGAACGAGTCGTTCGGCAGTGAGATCGCGAGCACCTGCCCGCCATAGGCCCCCAACGCCGCCTCGTAGTCGATCTGAGCCCCCGACGGACGCACGCGCCCGGTACGCGCCATCCGCGACCAGTCCTGCACGAGCACCCGCGATTGGCGCCCCCAGAACTTCAGCCGGTCGCCCGGCCAGTACCCGACGGCGCGCGCGACGGTCGCCATCAGCGCTGTCCCCGCGAAGGAGCGCACCCTGCCGGGCGCCCCGTACCCCCGCCAGTAGGGACTCGCCGACGCCGCGAGGATCACGCCGTCGACCGCGGCCGGCCCATCCGGGTGCAGCGCCGCCGCGAAGATCGACACGTGCCCGCCGAGGCTGTGCCCGAGCAGCACGACCGGGGCGTCGGGCCGAAGCTCGCGCACGTGCGTCATGACGCTCTCGTGCGCCCCGGTCGCGAGCGCGTCGTAGCCGTACGTCGTCTCGCGCCCGATTCCGTCGCGCGTCTCCCGCCCCGGGTACTCGACGACGAGGCTCGCGAGCCCTGCCTCGGCGAGCGCCGGCGTCAGGTGCCGGTAGTACGACGCGGGCGCCCCGAACGCCGGTCGGATGACGAGGACGGGCGCCGCCGGGTCGTCGACGGGAATGAAGGTGACGTGGCTCGTGAGCCCGCTCGTGGTCGTGACGGTGGCCTCGAGGGCGGTCGTGGAATGCACGACGAAAGGCTACCCGCGGGTAGCACGTGGTGCGGCAAGATTGGTCCATGGAAACGCGTTCGGTCTGGCTCGTGCGCCACGGGCAGGCGTCCTTCGGCAAGTCCGACTACGACAACCTCTCCGAGACGGGCCACGAGCAGGCGTATCTGCTCGGCAAGCACTTCGCCGCGCACGGCGTCGCACCGAGCCTCATCGTCAGTGGTTCGATGAAGCGCCACCGTCAGACTCTCGCCGAGATCGCCGCGGGCGCCGGCTGGCATCTCGACGACGTCCCCGCCACCGAACCCACACACGTGACGACGCCCGCTCACCCCCGCGCGGACGAATCGGAGGCGCCGGCCACGCCGCCCGCCCCGGCGTCGAGCGACCGAGAAACAGACCGAGCGCAACACCTGGAGAGCACCCAGGACGCCGCCACACACGCGCCGAGAAAACCCTCCAGAGGCAAGCCCCCTCACCCGAAACCCGATGAACAGCCTGATGACGCCATCATCGCCGCGCATGCCCCGCGCGTCGTGGCGCGTGGTCTCGACGAGCGCTGGAACGAGCTCGATCATCGCGCGCTCCTGACGGCGTACAAACCGGCGTACAAGAACATGCTCGTGTTGAAGGCCGACATGGTGCGTACGTTGCGTCCGCGCATCGCGTTCGAGGAGACGTTCGAGAAGGCCGTCGATCGCTGGAGTGGCGGCCAGTACGACCACGAGTACCCGGAGAGCTTCGAGCAGTTCACCTCGCGCACGAACGAGGCGCTCGACGATCTCGTCGACGCCGCGCACGAGCACGTCGTCGTCGTGACGTCGGCCGGCCCGGTGTGCTGGACGGCGGCTCACCTCACCGCCGGCGGCAGCCTCGACGCGTGGAAGCACTTCACCCTCGCGGCGGTCAACACGGGCGTCACGCGCATCACGATCGATCGTCACGGCCCTCGGTTGCTGACGTTCAACGAGTTCACCCACCTCGAGGGCGCCGGGCTCGTCACGAACCGCTGAGATCCTGCGAGACAATGGCGGTCATGACCGCTCCTTCCGACACACAACTCGTCCTCAGCCAGATCATGGGCAACCAGCACACGAACCTGCTCGGCACCGTCCATGGTGGCAACATCATGAAGTTCGTCGACGACGCCGCGGGCGCCGTCTCGGCGCGCTTCGCGCAGGGCCCCGCCGTCACGGCCGCGATGGACGAGATGCTGTTCCTGGCCCCGGTGCGCGTCGGTGACGTGCTGACGGTGAAGACGCAGGTCAACTGGGCGGGTCGTTCGTCGATGGAGGTCGGCGCGCGCGTCGAGACGACACGGTGGGACGATCGCACGCCCCCGGTCCACGTCGCGACGGCGTTCCTCGTCATGGTCGGCGTCGACGAGTCGGGCAGGCCGCGTCAGGTGCCGACACTCGAACCGGTGACGGAGGAGGAGAAGCGCCGCTTCCGCGCCGCGCAGATCCGTCGCGAGCACCGCCTCGCGCAGCGCGCCGCCATCCGCGATCTCGGCGCGGGTGAGGCGTCCGTCGAGCGCGCATGACGCTGACGTTCGCCCAGCTCGCGCAGTTCTCCCTCGGCGCGGTGCTCATCATCCTGTGGCTCTGTCAACTTCGATTGGCCCCATGGTGACGGTCTGTTCTGGCCCCATGTCTACCCGGAGACCGGCTTGACCGAATCTTCACATTCCCTTGCCCGGGCCTCGATGTGGGGCTTCGAGGCTTGTGGCCACGACCTCGAACGAGAACTCCTCCCGTACAGTGCCGCTGTTTGCCCTGGGTGTCGGCACTCTCGCAGCTGCCGCCTTGGCCCTGATCGCCCCTGACTTGACCTCGGGGTCGGGCATGGAGGGGATGCCGATGACCCATTACATGGGACTGCTGGCCGTACGGCAGCCGTGGAACCTCCTGTTGTTCATGGCACTTCCGGTGGTGCTGGCCGAAACCCTTGCGATCACCGAGCTGGTGATGCTGCTGGCTCGTCGCGGTGATCGGCCGGCGCCGGGATGGGTGACGAAGGTGAGTCACTGGGCCGGGCTGCTGGCGGGTCCGGTGTGGGTGTTCATCGGCCAGCACCTGCTCATCACTGCCGTGGTTCCGCTGACGGTCCACGGCGGCTGGCGTGGCCCCGCGGACGTGATCGCTGTCCTTTCCTACCTGGCCGGTGCCTGCCGCTACTGGTGATCAGCCTGCTGGAGGCCGGACTCTTGGGTCGCAGCGAGGCCGGGCGCCGTCGCCTGCACGTGGCGATGGTGGCCGTGTTCCTGGTGGTGGCCCACGTCGCGATGATCTTCGGCATGCTCGACCCTGCCGTCATGGGCTACACGCCGACGGCACCCGCCTCAACGCAGCACGACATGGTCAGCATGCCGGGCATGAACCACGACATGGGTGGCATGACGGGCATGGACCACTCGACGATGATGCCCAGTGCCGCACCGTCGAAGTGATCCCCGGCCGGGTTCGTGGTGAGGTGGTGTCATGAATAGCGCGTCTGCTGCGGTTGCGCCGAGTGTCCTGGTCGTCGACGACGAGCCGGTTCTGTCGGGCACGGTGAAGAACTACCTCGAGCGGGCCGGCATGTCGGCCCAGACCTGCGGCGACGGGCTGGTCGCGCTTGACCTTGTCCGGGCCACGGCCCCCGACGTGGTGGTGCTGGACCTGGGCCTGCCGGGCATGGACGGGGTGGAGGTGTGCCGCCAACTGCGCACCTTTAGCGACTGCTACGTGTTGATGCTCACGGCCCGCGCCGACGAGGTCGACAAGCTGATCGGGCTGTCGGTCGGCGCGGACGACTACATGACCAAACCGTTCAGCCCGCGCGAGCTGGTGGCCCGCATCCAAGTACTGTTGCGGCGCCCCCGCGCCGGCGGTGCGGGCACCACGGCCTCGGTCCTGCGCATCGGCGCCCTCACCGTGGACCAGTCGTCTCGTCGGGTGGAGCTCGACGCCTCACCGGTGGAGCTGACCCGTACCGAGTTCGACCTGCTGCAGGCCTTGGCCGAACACCCCGGCCGGGTGCTGAACCGCCGCCAGCTCACCGACGCCGTGTGGGGCGAGGACTGGGTCGGCGACGACCACTTGGTCGACGTGCACATCGCGCACTTGCGCAAGAAGCTCGGTGACGACCCCTCCCAGCCTCGGTTCGTGCAGACGGTGCGCGGCGTCGGCTACCGGATGGGCCGAGGGCAGTGATGCCGCCCAACCCGCGCGGCAATTGGGGACGCCGACTGCTGTGGACCCAGATGGCCGTGGTGGCGGCGATGGCCGCCACCATGGTGCTGACGGCCCTGCTGGTCGGCCCGGCATGGTTCCGAATGCACATGCACGAAGCCGGCCACGCCCAGCCCGACGTCGTCGAGCACGCGCAGCAGGCCTTCCACGACGCCGGCCTGGTGTCACTGGCCGTGGGTCTGGGCACCGCGATGCTCGCCGCCCTCGGGGTCGCCACCGTCCTCAACCGGAACCTGTCGCGGGGGGTCGAAGCCCTCGTGGACGGCGCCCAACAGGTCGCCGCCAGACACTACGACCAACCCGTCACGATGACCTCGGCCAGCCCCGAGCTGGCCCAGGTCGCCAACGCCTTCAACCACATGGCCAGCCAGATCGCCTCCACCGAGCAGACCCGACGACGCATGCTCACCGACCTGGGCCATGAGCTGCGCACCCCGCTGGCCGCCACCCAGGTCACCCTCGAAGGACTGCAGGACGGTGTGGTCGACTTCACCCCCGCAACCGTCGAGATCCTGCTGCGGCAGAACCAGCGGCTTGCCGCCCTGGCCGCCGACATCTCCGAGGTGTCGCGTGCCGAGGAAGGCCGCATCCCGCTGTCCCTGAGCCACCAGGACCTCGCGCAGGTCGTGACGGCCAGCGTCGCCGCAGCCCGCCACGCCTACGACGCCGCCGGGGTGACGCTGCACGCCCAGAGCGTCCTCGGCCTGCGCGTCGACGTGGACGCCGCCCGCATCGGGCAGGTCTTGGACAACCTGCTGCGCAACGCCCTGCAACACACGGTGGCCGGCAACCGGGTCGAGGTCACGATGGGACACGAGCACGACCGGGCCGTGGTCCGCGTCATCGACAACGGCGTCGGCATCCCCACCGAGGCCCTCACCCACGTCTTCGAACGCTTCTACCGTGTCCAGGACACCCGCACCCGCGATGTCGACGGCGGCACCGGTGTCGGCCTGGCGATCTCCCGCGCCATCGCCCGCGCCCACGGCGGCGACCTGACCGGCCACAGCGACGGCCCCGGCCACGGCGCGACCTTCGCGCTGGCACTGCCCACCGTGACTTCTTGACCAGATCTTGACCAACCCTTGCCGGGGGCTTTATCCGCGCCCGACAGGCTCGAGGACATGAACACACTTTCCCGCCGCCACGTCCTGTTCACCGGTCTCGGTCTGGCCGCGGCAGGGGCCTTGAGCGCCTGCGACGCCAAGAACACCCCGGCCGCAGCACCCGCCGCGCCGAACTCCCCGCTGACGATCCCAAGCCAGACCCCGCTGGCCGCCGCCCCCGGCACGAAGACCGTCAACCACGTCCTCACGCCCCGGCCGGTCACCCTCGACCTGGGCGGCGTCACGGCCAGGACCTGGGCCTACGACGAGACCCTCGACGCCCCCGTCCTGCGGACCCGCGCCGGTGACCTGCTGCAGGTGCGCGTCGACAACAAGCTGCCCACCAGCACCTCCGTCCACTGGCACGGCATCGCCCTGCGCAATGCCAGCGACGGTGTGCCCGGCGTCACCCAGCAACCCATCGAGGCCGGCAGCAGCTTCACCTACCAGTTCGTCGCCCCCGACCCGGGAACCTACTTCTTCCACCCCCACACCGGGGTGCAGATCGACCGCGGCCTGTACGAGCCGCTGGTCATCGACGACCCCGCCGAACCCGGCCGCTACGACCACGAATGGGTCATCACCCTCGACGACTGGACCGACGGTGTCGGCACCTCTCCCGACGATATCCTCGCCGCGTTCAAGGCCCAGAACGGCACCGTGTCCAGCGGCATGAACCACGACATGGGCGGCATGGACCACGGCATGTCCCCCCTGGGCGACGCCGGCGACGTTACATACCCCCATTACCTCGTCAACGGCCGCGTCCCCGCCGCACCCCGAACCCTGACCGCCAAGCCCGGGCAGAAGGTGCGACTGCGCGTCATCAACGCCTCCTCCGACACCATCTTCAAGCTCGCCCTGCAGGGCCATCGACTCACCGTCACCCACACCGACGGTTTCCCCGTGACCGCCACCGAGGCCAGCGCCGTCTACCTCGCGATGGGAGAACGACTGGATGCGACCATCACGCTGGGCGACGGCGTGTTCGTGCTGCAGGCCGCGCCCGAGGGCAAGAAGGGCACCCCGGCCCGGGCCATCGTGCGCACCGGCTCCGGCAGCGTACCGACCCCGGACACCCGCGTCGCAGAACTCGACGGCAAGGCCCTGCTGACCACCCAGCTCAAGCCCGCCGACAGCGCACGACTGCGCGACCGCAAGCCCGACATCACCCTCGATGTGGCACTCAACGGCCAGATGAAGCCCTACGCGTGGGGCCTCAACGGCAAACGCTTCGGCGAGGACACCCCACTTGCCGTGAGCCGCGGCCAACGCGTGCGGCTGCGGATGACGAACATGACGATGATGGCCCACCCCATGCACATCCACGGCCACACCTGGGCCCTGCCCGGCAGCGCCGGGCTGCGCAAGGACACCGTCCTGATCCGCCCGATGGAGACCGTCGAGGCCGACCTGCAGGCCGACAACCCCGGCACCTGGATGCTGCACTGCCACAACATCTACCACGCAGAACTCGGCATGATGACGACCCTGCGCTACTGACATGCCCCGGCCGATGCCGGCCACTCAAGCCTGCACTGATGGTGCGGCTGCCCCCTGCGGCAACCGCACCATCACCGTCTGCAGGTCTTGACCAGACTTTCACCAAAGCTCGGGGGCGCATTGACCTCGCCCCGTCACCGTGGAAGTGGAAGGAAAACCCCTTCCCCGAGCAGACAAGGACACGCCATGTACACCAGCCCCGACCAGACCCCCGCTCCTTCGGCGAGGACCCCCGCCAGCCCCTGACCGGCCCCATGACCGACGAGGACCCCAGCAGCACCACCCACCAGCACGGCGCGGCCCACCAGCACGGCAAGTCCCACCACTGGATGCACCTGCTGATGTGCGCCCCGATGCTGCTCGTGGTCGTCGGCTACCTGTGGGCCGGACGTGCCAGCCTCGCCGCCGGCGGTGTCGTGGCCGCCCTCGTGCCCGCCATCGGCTGCATGCTCATGATATGGCTGATGATGCGCATGATGGATCACGGCTCCCAGCACTGACCACCGCCCCGCCATCCACCGGCAGTACCGTCTCGAGGAGCACCCCATGAACCACCCGACCGCCACCGCCACCCACGACCACACCACCCACTACACGTGCTCCATGCACCCCGAGGTGACCAGCGACCACCCGGGACGCTGCCCCAAGTGCGGGATGTTCCTGCAACCCGCCGACGGCGGGGACGCGCCGGCCGCCCAGCACCACGACCACCCGACCGATCACCAGCACCCCATGGGCGAGCCGGCGGTGGTGGCCGGTGCGGTCGCTGCAGGGGACTGGACCTGCCCGATGCACCCCGAGGTCCGCAGCGATGGCCCCGGTGACTGCCCGATCTGTGGCATGGCGCTGGAGCGGGTCTTGGCCGAGCTCGACGAAGGCCCGAACCAGGAGCTCGTCGACATGCGTCGCCGGTTCCGGGTGGCGGCGGTGCTGAGCGTGCCGCTGGTGGCGATGGTGATGGTGCCCATGGTGCTGGGTCGTGCGCTGCCCGGCAGCGTCGCGCCGTGGCTCGAGCTCGCCCTGTCGACGCCAGTGGTGTGGTGGGCTGGGTGGCCGTTCTTCGTGCGCGGCGCGAAGTCGGTGGTCAGCCGTCACCTGAACATGTTCACCCTGGTGTCGTTGGGCGTCGGTGCCGCGTGGCTGTACAGCGTGGTCGCGGTGCTGGCGCCGGGGCTGTTCCCATCCGGGATGCGGGCGATGGACGGCCGGGTCGGCACCTACTTCGAGGCCGCGGCAGTCATCATCACCCTGGTGCTGCTCGGCCAGGTCCTCGAGCTGCGGGCCCGCGACCAGACCTCCGGCGCGATCCGCGCCCTACTCGACCTGTCACCGGCCACCGCGCACCGCATCGGGGCCGACGGCACCGAGACCGACGTGCCGGCCGCCGAGCTGCAGCTGGGCGATCGGTGCCGGGTGCGGCCGGGCGAGAAGGTGCCGGCCGACGGCACCGTGGTCGATGGTCACGCGTATGTGGACGAGTCGATGATCACCGGCGAGCCGGTACCGGTCGACAAGAGCCCCGGTGACCGGGTCATCGGCGGCACGATCACCCAGGGCGGCAGCCTGGTGGTGGAGGCCACTGGTCTGGGCGCTGACTCGACCCTGGCCCGGATCGTCGACCTGGTCTCCCAGGCGCAGCGGTCCCGCGCCCCGATACAGGGACTGGTCGACAAGATCTCGGCGGTGTTCGTGCCGGTCGTGATCGCCGTCGCCCTGGCCACCTTCGGGTTGTGGCTGGCCATGGGCCCGCAGCCGCGGCTTCCGTTCGCGATCGTGGCCGCCGTCAGCGTGCTGATCATCGCCTGCCCGTGCGCGCTGGGCCTGGCCACGCCAATGTCGATCATGGTCGGGGTGGGGCGCGGCGCCAGCGAGGGCGTGCTGGTCAAGAACGCCGAGGCCCTCGAACGACTGCAGAAGGTCGACACCCTCGTCGTCGACAAGACCGGCACCCTCACCCAGGGCCGCCCCAGCCTGGTCGACCAGCAGGGCGTCGACGGACGTGACGACGCGCAGGCACTGCTGCTCGCCGCGGCTGTGGAGGCCGGCTCCGAACACCCGCTCGCCAGGGCCGTGGTCGATGCTGCCCGCCAGACGGGACGCACGGTGCCGGCAGCCAGCGCCTTCGCCGCCCACCCGGGTGGCGGTGTCAGCGCCACCGTCGACGGCCAGCGCGTGCTCGTCGGCAGCCCCGCCTTCCTGGGCAGCCAGCAGGTCGACACCCATGGCCTGGACGCCGTGGTGGAGGCCTACCGTCGTCGTGGTGCGACCGCGATCGTCGTGGCCGTCGACGGCCGACCGGCCAGTGTGATGGCCATCGCTGACCCGCTCAAGGCGACCACCGCGCGGGCGATCGAGGACCTGCGTCGGCGCCGGATGAAGGTCGTCATGCTCACCGGCGACAATGCCACGACTGCCCGGGCCATCGCCGACGAGCTGCACATCGACCAGGTCGTCGCCGACGTCCTGCCCGACCAGAAGCACGGCCACGTGCAGGCCCTGCAGGCCCAGGGCCACGCCGTCGCCATGGCCGGCGACGGCGTCAACGATGCCCCCGCCCTTGCCGCGGCCGATGTGGGTGTGGCAATGGGCACCGGCACCGACGTGGCCATCGAGAGCGCCGACGTGACCCTGCTCGGCGGCGACCTCGCTGCCCTGGTCAAGGCCCGCGACCTGTCGGTCGACACGATGCGCAACATCCGCCAGAACCTGGTCTTCGCGTTCGTGTACAACGTGGTCGGCATCCCGCTGGCCGCTGGCGCCCTCTACCCGGCCTTCGGCTGGCTCCTGTCGCCCGTCATCGCGGCAGCCGCCATGGCCCTCAGCTCGGTCAGCGTGATCACCAATTCCTTGCGGCTTCGTCGCCGCCGTTGACCCCAAGAGCCCAGCCGGTCGTTGTTCACCCCATCACAGATGCCGTGCGTGGGTGTGGGCGAGGCGGTAGGAGTTGGTGCCGGTTTCGATGATGGTGGCGTTGTAGGTGAGACGGTCGACGATCGCTGCGCACAGGCGGGGGTCGGTGAAGGTGTCGGTCCAGGCGGAGAAAGACTGGTTGGACGCGATCGCGATGGCGTTCTTCTCCTCCCGCTCGGTGAGGACCTGGAACAACAGCTCCGCCCCTCGCCGGTCGAGTTCCATGTAGCCGAGCTCATCAATCACGAGGAGGTCGACGCGGCCGTAGCGGTTGATGGTCTTGGTGAGTTGTTTCTCGTCGGCGGCTTCGACGAGCTCGTTCACGAGCCGGGTGGCGAGGGTGTAGCGGACGCGGTAGCCCTGTTCGGCGGCGGCGGTGCCGAGCGCGATGAGTAGGTGGGATTTGCCGGTGCCGGAGTCCCCGATCAGGCACAGCGGGTCGCCGCGGCGGATCCAGTCACCGGTGGCGAGCTCGTTGATGGTGGCGGGGTTGATGTTCGGGTTCGCGGTGAAGTCGAAGTCGGCGAGCCACTTGTCGCGGGGGAAGCCGGCGCTCTTGATGCGGCGCAGGGTGGAGCGCCGGTCGCGGTCGTCGACCTCGGTCAGGAGCAGCTCGGCGAGGAAGCCCTGGTAGGTGAGTTGTTCCTTGGTGGCGGCGGTGATGGCCTCGTCGACGACGGAGCGGATGGTGGGCAGTCGCAAGCGGCGGCAGGCCTGGTCGATCGCGGCCTGGGCGGCTTGTTCGGTGAGGCCGTGACGACGGCGAAGACCTGCCGGACGGGGGCTGGTGGTGGTGGTCATGGGGTTCCTGTCGGGGTGTGGTGGTGGGCTTCGACGGTGGCCGAAGCGGGGTCGGGTTGGCGACGTCGCAACAGCTCGTCGTAGGCGGTGACGGTGGGCAGGGGTCGAGTGTCCTCGGGTAGGTGCGCGAT
>NZ_JBXASS010000017.1:0-55486 GCF_058809565.1 Dermacoccus sp. MPR-E5
GTGGCCCCCCCCCCCCCCCGAAGCGAGTAGTGATCCTGGAAAGCGGCGCTCAGGTGGGGTATGACACCCAAGCCGTCGTCCCCGGCCTACAACGCCACCTCGACAGCGTCGAGGTTGATGATCAGGCCCTCGAGTAGGTAGCAGCCGCACTCGAGATCCCCGCCGAAATGGGCGGGGCGTCATGAAACGACGTCAGGGTCTGTCGCATTGAAGAAGAAATTCCGAAGGAGGAATGGGTGCGACGTGAACTTCGAGCAACCATCACAGTGTGCGGAAAGGACCGACCTGTTCGATATCCTGGCCGTTAATGGTGACCATACCACGGCCATTCACGCTCACCGGGTTGGAAAGGGATGCGGTGCAGTTACTTACCCAGCTCAGCGAGGGCACGGTGATGGTTCCATTCACCGGTGCGGGAATCGCGACCTGAAGCTTGGCGAAGTAGCGATAGTACGTGACGCCGTTGTAGGAGTAGGTTTGCGAGTCTTGCTGCACCGCGGACCAGTTTCCTGTCGTTTCGGTGAAACTCAAACCTGAAAGGTTGACGAGAACTGAGGCGTAGACGGCCGTGACAGATGATGTCGGCGAGACGTTCACGATCTGGTAATAGCTCGTGCCGTCATTCTTGCTGTCTACGGTGAGGCGGCGACTGCCTGATGAGCAGCCTGAGCTGGAACGCGTGATGTAGAACGAGCGATTGATGCTGGGGCTGACTTGGGATGCGGCAACGGCGGGCGCGGCCGCGCCAACAGTGATGGCTGGGATGCTCCAGGCGATACCTGCGGCCACTTTGCGGCGAGAGGGCTGGTTCATGGTGGCTCCTGTGGCTCGTCGAGGGGGTGCTGGTTCTGATGCTAGCTCGCCACGCCATAGCCGGGCAATCTATGTGTGCCTGTGAAGACGGTACGTCAACCGTTGGAGGCGCCGACGGAACGGGACCGGCTGAGAAGCGATTCGAGGTGGCCGCGCATGTATCCGCTCCATGGCGCAGTATGGACAGATGCCGCATCGATAGATCAGGGCCTCAACGCGCCTCGTCGTGAGGAGGTTTGCTACCCGGCTGGGCTTGCTGGCACCGTTCGACGGCCCATTCCTGATCGCCCCGGGGGGTGGTTGGACCGGAAAACGGCGTCGACAACCGGAAAGCACGCCACAGAAAGACACCGAAGGCGCCCACATTGCGCCGCGACGTGCCTGCAGCGACGGCACAGTTTCATCCCGCTCCCTCACACGCGGGGCAGGCCGCAGGAACCGTCAGCCACTCGGCTAGGCGTTCAGACCACATCGACTGGGACGCCCAACCTGAGCCACGGCATTCTTCACAGGCACCCACACCCCCACTTTAGGGCCACGAAGACACTTCAATGGTGTGCCCAACTCCAGGTGCCCTGCTCCGCCCCTGAGCCGCTGGGAGCGACGAGGTCGCCAGCGCCGCTCCTTCCGCCCACGCGATGGCCATGCCTGCTCGCTTCGATGACGTGTGCCAGAGCGCCCCCAGCGACTGTAGTCCCCCTACGATCGCCCATGTCATGCTTGATCCATGAATTCATACCCGCAAGTAACGTCATCCGCTGCGGCGCCGACCAGACGGGCGGTCGCCAAGGCTGTCGCCTGGAGCGTCCCAGCCGTCGCCGTCACCGCGCCCGCGCCCGCTGTTGCAGCGAGCCGCCCGTGCGCACCCGTGATGATGGCGTGGTCCGCGATGGGCAGCTCAAGCGTCTCCAGTGGACAAAAGGCAACTGTCGGCGGCACAACGGTGACCTACACGAACACCGGCGCGACCGGAGCGCCGAGAAACTCGACGCTCACGACCGGCAACGTCGGAGGAATCCCGGCAGGACAGGGGCTGGCACTGACCTGCCCCAATGCCACGTCCACCACTGCGCAGACCATCGCCTTCTCATTCAGCTCCCCCGTCACGAACGTGTCCTTGACCATCGCCGACATCGATTGGGACAACTCGGCCTTCCAGGACCGGATCGTCATCAACACCCCCGGGTTCTCCGGGGTCCGGGGGTCGCAGATCACCGGCAGCGGCACGGCGGCTTCCCCATACCAGGCAGTCAGTTCTGTTTCAGGCGGTGTGCCTAACACGTCATCCGCCGGCAACGTCACGGTGACGTGGGCCGGGCCGCTGACGCAGCTTTCGATGACGTACGACCAAGGTGGCATTGTTTCTGGAGGCCCCTTCGTTGCGGTCTCGGGGCTCACGTTCACCCCGACAGTTTGTTGATCTGGTCGGTAGCGCCCTGGAACAAATGCGACCACCGCGTCTTGACCGGCCGCAAGCAGCACACTGCTGGACGCTTTTTGGTGCCTGTGGGCGGCGTGGAAGGCCTGCGTCGGGGCGCGTCACGCCTATGAAGCCCACCCCAAGACGTGAGAGGCTTGCACGCATGAACACCGTGACTCCGAAGGACATTGCTGACGACGCCGTCGTGCTCGACGTTCGTGAGCAGGACGAGTACGACGCCGGTCACGCGCCGCGCGCCATCCACATCCCCCTCGCGGAGCTCCCGGCCCGCGTCGGCGAGCTTCCCGAGGTCGATGGCGACCTCCCCGTCGTCTGCCGCAGCGGCGGCCGCTCGAGTCGCGCCGTGCAATGGCTCGAGGGGCAGGGTCTCGACGTGGCGAACGTCGAGGGCGGCATGAAGCAGTGGCACGCCGACGGCAAGCCGATCCAGGCTGTCGGCGGCGGCGACGCCAACGTCATCTGACGTGAGCGACTCCCCCCTCTCGCGCCGCGCGCGGCGCAACGCCGACCCGCACCCTGCGGCCGAAGACGCTGCCGCCACTGGGTCCGACACGACCTCCTCGACGAGCGACACCCGCGATGGCGCCACGTTCGTCAGCTCCCGCAAAGCCACGTCGGCGCGTTCCTCGCGTGAGGACGCCACGTCCGCCGTCTCCGGCGACGCCACCTCGTTGCGCCCTTCGCGCGACGACGGCGCTACTGCTGCAACGGCATCCGGTGACGACAAGCGTGAGCGCGAGCCACGCTCGGCGGCTCGCACGTGGCTCGACCGCCTCATCCTCGTCGTCGCCGTCTGGGCGATCTGGGCGTTCATCACGACGTTCGTCGTGCAGCCGTTCCGCATCCCGTCCGGTTCGATGGAGAACACGCTGCGGGTCGGCGACCGCATCGTCGTCGCCAAGTGGGCGCCGCGATTCACGGACGTCAAGCGCGGCGACGTCATCGTGTTCAAGGATCCGGGCGACTGGACCGACCCCGTTCCGAGCGGCAACGTCATCACCGGAGGGATCCGCAAGATCGCCGAGGTGACGCACCTGTCCGCGAGCGGCAGCCACCTCGTCAAGCGCGTCGTCGGCGTCGGCGGCGACAAGGTCTCGTGCGAGGGGCCCGGGCAGAAGCTCACCGTCAACGGTGTCGCGATCACCGAGCCGTACCTGAAATCGGGTGTGCAGCCGTGCCAGGACAAGTTCTCCATCACCGTGCCCAAGGACAAGGTGTGGGTCATGGGTGACAACCGCTCGAACTCGGCCGATAGCCGCTACCACGACGACGGCACCGGACGCCTCGGCAGCGTGCCCGTCAGCGACATCACCGGCCGGGGTCTCGCCGTCGTCTGGCCGATCGGCAACATCGCCGGCGGCCACAACGACGAGGACGCCTTCTCGAAGGTGCCCGCCGCCAAGTGATCGGTTCACGCTGAACGATCATTCGCGACGGGGCGCCGCGGCCAGTGATGGCCCGGCGCCTCACCTCGTCTGGCCGTCGGTGCCACGGCTCTCTCAGGCTGGGATGGTGGGATGTCGGGCATGAATCCGAAGCTCGCGGTGTGGCGCGATCGTCTCCTCACGATCGTCATCATCTGGGTGGCATGGGCGCTCATCTCGACGTTTGTCGCCCAGCCGTTCAAGATCCCCAGCGGGTCGATGGAGAACACGCTCGGGGTCGGCGACCGCATCGTCGTCGAGAAGTGGAGCCAGGACGTGAGGCGCGGTGACGTCGTCGTCTTCGCCGACGACCTGCACTGGGAACCCGCGCAGGCCGCACCCACGGGCTGGCGCAAGGCGGTGCGCGATGTCGCGACGGCCACGCACATCGCTGCGGAGGGCAACCACCTCGTCAAGCGCGTCGTCGGCCTGCCCGGCGACGTCGTCAGCTGCTCCGAGCCGAACGCGAAGCTGACGGTCAACGGCGTCGCCGTCGACGAGCCGTACCTGCAGGCCGGGCTCGACGGCTGCGCGCCGAGCCCCGGGCAGGCGAGCAAGTGGAGTATCACCGTGCCGGCCGGGCACATCTGGGTCATGGGCGATCACCGCGACGACTCCGCCGACAGTCGCTCGCACGACGACGGCACCGGACGCCTCGGAAGCGTGCCGCTGAGCGCCGTCACCGGGCGCGCCATCGCCGTCGTCTGGCCCCTCAACCACCTCGCAGGCGGCCACGGCGACGCAGACGCGTTCGCGAAGGTGCCCGCGCCGAAGAAGTGACCTCGGCACGCATTGCTGCCACGATGCGATGGGCTCGCTGGCGGCTCCGAGGGACAACACCACGAGCCATCAATCATGCGGTGCATCGAAGGCAAGCATCGGGGTGCTCTCCGGGGCGGAGAACTCGACATCCGGCGCGGCTTCAGGCAGGCGGCGCCAAGCCGTCAGTATCCCGGCGCGGCGGGCAGGCCGAAGAGTTTTTCGAGCGTCGCGATGTCGCGTCGCGCATGCATGAACGCTGCGACCTCGGGGCCGACGTAACGCAGGTGCCACGGTTCGGGTTCGTAGCCCGTCACAGCGTGCTGGCCCTCGGGGTAGCGCACGACGAAACCGAACTCGTGCGCATGAGCGCCCACCCAGCGACCCACGGGCGTGTCCTTGAATGCGGGCTCGAGCTCGTGCTGACGGTCGACGCCCCGCACGTCGAGGGCCAGGCCAAGCTGGTGCTCGGAGTGGCCGGGGCGCGCGGAGTACGTGTCGGCGGCCTGCTTGCCGTCGCGCGCGGCGTAGGCGTCGTAGACGCGGGCCTGGTCGTCGAAGTCGCGGTGTGCGCTGACGGCTTCGAGCGCGACGTGCTCGCGCTCGGCGCGCGCGAACATCGCGTCGAGAGGCTTGCTCAGCCGTTCGTCGATCATGACGCCGTGCGCCGCGAGGAGCTTCTTCGGCTCGTCCGAACGGGCCAGCGCGAGGCGCTTGTTGACGACGCGCAGCAACGACGAGCGCAGCGCGTCGGGCCGCGTGTCGACGCTCACCGACGTGTCGGGCGCGCTCGGGGTGCTGATGTCGATGCGGCTCACGGCGGAGTGCTTGACGGGCAACGCCACGACGACGACGCCACCTGCGGCGCGTTCGATGGCGACCGCGTCGTCCTGGTGCGCCCACAACTCGCCGTCATGGAGCCGCGCGACGACGGCGGCGACGTTCGGCGTCACGGCGAGGGCTTGCAGGTGCAGGGCGCGCAGCGCGTCCGCGTCAGTGCCGGTGACGAGCGAGGGCGATGTCGTCGATGCCGCCAGCGCCCCGGCCGAACCCGCGATTCCGGCGGCTGCCGCCAGCGCGGCCACGGGTGCGGCGAGGGCCGCGCGGCGCGTCACGTCAGCCATGGCCCTCACCCTTCTTCAAGCCCCGTCGACAACGCCCACGCTCTGGCTGCACACCTGAGTGGGGGACGAACGAAAACGGGAAGACGATCTCGTCGAGGTCACGATATCGTCACGGCGGCATCCGCGTCACACCGGGCGCCGCCCCGGACCCGGCCTCCTGGCACGATGGCGAGTAACTCGCAGGGGGGCGCGCAGTTGGCTGCATACCTTTGAATTACCCGCCATGTTGTGGCCTGCGAACTGACATCACCCGCCAGGCATCTCGCGAGCAGGCTCACTTGAGCAGCTTGCTCATCCGTCGATCGGCGAGCGGCTTGCCGCCCGTCTGACACGTCGCGCAGTACTGCAACGAACGGTCGGCGAACGACACCTCGCGGATGACGTCGCCGCACACCGGGCACGCCTCGCCCGTGCGCCCGTGCACGCGCATCCCGGCGCGTTTGGCGTCCTTGAGATCCTTCGCGGGCTTGCCGGCCGCAGCGTCGACGGCATTCGTCAGGGTCGTGATCAGCGCGTCGTACAGCGTGTCGATCTGCCCGGGCTCGAGCGATGACGTCAACGCGAACGGCGAGAGCTTCGCGACGTGGAGCACCTCGTCCGAGTAAGCGTTGCCGACGCCCGCGATCTCGTTCTGATCACGCAGCAACCCCTTGATCTGCATGCGCCTGCTCGCCACGAGCTGCCCGAACGCCTCGCGGGTGAACTCGGGCGACAGCGGGTCGATGCCGAGCTTCGCGATGCCCGGCACGTCGACGACGTCACGCACGATGTGCACGGCGAGGCGCTTCTGCGTGCCGGCCTCGGTGAGGTCGAAACCGGAGCCGTCGTCGAAGCGCACGCGCAGCGCGATCGGCGACTTGCCGGGCCGCAACACCGTCGTCGGCAGCGCGTCGGACCAGCGCAGCCAGCCGGCACGCGAGAGGTGGAACACGAGCGACAGCCCGCCGCTCGTCTCGAGGGCGATCCACTTGCCGTGGCGGCTGACGGCGTCGACGACGAGCCCCGCGAGCGCCTGCGGTGACGGGTCGAACGTCTTGAGCACGGCGATGGAGGCGAGTTCGACCCCGACGATCGCGCGCCCGACGATGCGCTCGTCGAGAAACCCGACGAGCCCGCTCACCTCTGGCAGCTCAGGCATGAACATGTCTCCTCGCCCGTCGCGCCTGCGGGGCCGCAATGGCGGCGACCGAACCACGCCCCGGATCGACGACCGCGCTCACACGTTCGTGGAGCACGAAACCGTTGGGCCCCTCGAGCCACGGCACGCCCGGCACCCGACCGGCCACGTCGTCCATCTGCAAGGGATGGCCGTGGCTGAGCAGCTGCTGCGCGGGCGTGAGCTGACGGATGGCGATACCCGCGACGTGCTCGGGATAACTGAGCGCGAACTTCTCGTACAACGCCGGGTCGTGCTGGCCATCGTCACCGACGAGGAGCCAGCGGACGTCCGGGAACTCGGACGCGAGACGCCGCAGCCAGCGACGCTTGTGCTCCGGGCCGGAGCGGAACCACGCCGTCTCCGTCGGCCCCCAGTCCGTCAGCAGCAGCGTGCCGCGCGGAAAACCGCTGCGGCGCAGGAAACGCGTGAGAACGGGTTGGGTGTTCCAGGCACCCGTCGACAGGTAGAACATCGGCGCACCCGGGTGCCCCGAGAGCATCGAGCGATAGAACGCCGCCATGCCCGGCACCTCGCGACGCACCGTCTCGCGCACGACGAACGTGTTCCACGCCGCGATGAGCGGGCGCGGCAGCGCCGTGATGAGGGCCGTGTCGTCGATGTCGCTGATGATGCCGAAGCGCGCCTCACCGCTGATGATCTGCATCGCGGCGTGCGTGACGATGCCGTCGCACTCGATCGTCGCCTCGTGCCAGCCGTCGCGCAGGCCGTGGCCGACGACCTCGATGTCGAAGTACCCGCCCCGGTCGGTGTGGCCGACGGCGCGCGCGGCGCCGAGGCTCACCGTCACCTCTTCACCGGTCTGCGGGACGGAGAAGAAGGCCCGGAATCCGCGGCGTACGAGCGAGTCGTCGTGCGCGGCGGGCACGGCGGGCTGGCCGCTCTTGCCCATGACGACGCGGCCCAGCACGACGGCGCGCCCGCCCTCGGGGATGCGGCGCTGACGGCCGCTCGGCTGCCCCGATGCACGCCACGTCTGGGTCTTCGGGCGTGGGGCGCTGACGTAGGGGTTACGCCCCTCGAGTTCGGGGTCGACCGAGCCGAACCCGACGTACGGGAACACGCGCTTGCGCCAGTGACGCCGCTCGAGCAGCGTCGACGTCGAGCTGTTCAGCCGATCCTCGAGGCGGGAGGCGATGTGCGCGCGAGACATGCCACCACCCTATGACCCCGCACCGACAACCGCTGGGCAGCGGCGAGGATACGGGGCCGGGGCGGCGGTGAGCGGTCGATGCTCAGGCGTGGGTCAGGCCTGCGTCTTCGGCAGCGCGGCTTCGACGGTGGGGGTACCCGCGTCCTCGTCGTCCTTCAGCGCCGTGATCTCGCGGACGAGGCGCTCGAACTCGGGCGTGTCGACGGTGACGCCGGCCGCGTCGAGGCCCTCCTGCAGCTTGTCGGCGATCTTCGCGTCGCTCGCGCTGTAGTCCCACGACGTCGCGGTGTCGACGGCGGCCTGCGCGGCCTGGCGTGCGGCCTGCAGCTCTTCGTCGGTGTACGAGTTCATGCTCTGCTCCTTCGCTGTGGGTCGCGTCCGAGCACCTCGGACGCCTGCAGGCCAGTGCACCACGAGCCCGACGTCCGCCGCACCGCCCTTACGGGTGGCCGCCTCCCGCATGATCCGCGGGCAGCATCCGCCCGAATGGCACACGTGTGCTCGCCAGCCTGACGAAGCCGCTGCGTGAACGCGAGGGGACGTTTGACCCATCCTGGCGCCAAACCCTAGCCCTGGGGATGTCATGTCGACCAAAATGGGGGCATGGGAAAGAAGAAGTTCAAGACGCAGGACGAGACCTGGCAGCACAACTACCCGTACGACGTGAAGATGACACGTACGGAGTACGAGTACCTCAAGCGCCAGATGCAGATCGAACTGCTCAAGATGCAGGCGTGGGTCAAGGAGAGTGGCGAGAAGGTCGTCCTCATCTTCGAGGGGCGTGACGCCGCCGGCAAGGGTGGTTCGATCAAGCGCTTCAACGAACACCTCAATCCGCGTGGTGCGCGCACCGTCGCCCTCGACAAGCCGTCCGAGCGCGAGATGGGCCAGTGGTACTTCCAGCGCTACGTCTCGCACCTGCCCACCGCCGGTGAGATCGTCTTCTTCGACCGCTCCTGGTACAACCGCGCCGGCGTCGAGCGCGTCATGGGTTACTGCACCGACGAGCAGTACGACGAGTTCATGCGCACCGCGCCGCAGTTCGAGCAGATGCTGACGGGCTCCGGCATCCACCTGCGCAAGCTGTGGTTCTCCGTCGGCAAGGCCGAGCAGCTGACGCGCTTCGAGAAGCGCCGCACCGACCCGTTGCGTCAGTGGAAGCTGTCGCCCACCGACCTCGCCTCCCTCGACAAGTGGGACGACTACACGAAGGCGAAGGAGGCCATGTTCGAGCACACCGACACCGAGTGGGCCCCGTGGACGGTCATCAAGAGCAACGACAAGAAGCGCGCCCGCGTCGAGGTCATGCGCTACGTGCTCGACTCGCTCGACTACCCGGGCAAGAACACCGACTTCATCCACGCGCCCGACCCGCTCATCGTCGGCCCCGCCAAGCACATCCTCGACGAGGGTGAGGGCGGCTTCCAGGAGGGCTACCCCGACCGTCACGACGGCGGCAAGACGCCGACGCACACGGCCCCGAAGTCGAAGTCGGCTGCCAAGGCGCGCGCCAAGGCCCAAGCCGAGGTCAAGGCGCTCGAGATGCAGCGGGCCGCCGAGTCCATCGCGCGCGGTGACGGCGACAAGTCGGCTGAGCAGAAGTCAGCCGAGGCCAAGGCGGCCGAGGGGCGCTGACGCCGCTCACGCTCGCGCAGGCGAACACGATGGCGGGTAACTCACAGGTAGGCGGGCAACTTCGCGCCTACTCGCGAGTTACCCGCCATCATGACGTTCGGGGTGGGTGGCTCGGGGGTTCGTGACGCCCGGGTCAGGGGGCGACGAGACGTCAGGGTTGAGTGTCGGCGCGCTGCTTCGCGAGGCGTCCCTCGAGGATCTCGAGAGCGGCGTCGAGCGTCGCAAGTTCGTCCTCGCTCATGCCGTCGAGCAGCGGGACGACGACCTCGGCGCGCGCCTCGCGTGCCTTCGTCAGCGTCTCCCGGCCTGCGGGCGTCATCGTGACGAGCGTCGCGCGCCCGTCGCGCGCGTCCTGTGAACGATTGACGAGGCCGAGGCCCTCGAGGCGTTTGACCTGCGTCGTCATCGTCGGTTGAGACGAGTTGTCGGCCGTCGCGAGATCGCCGATGCGTGACGGGCCGAGGTCGTTGATGAGGGAGAGCAGCCGCAGCTGAGCCGCGGGGGCGGGCAGCTGCGCGTGGCGTGACGCCCATCGGTTGAGCCGGGCCACGACGAGCAGCAGACGGTCGCCTCGTGAAGTCGTCATGCTCGCCATCGTAGGACCCGCGGGCGTCTCGAGGGGCGAGGTCAGCGTCACCGCCTCACCCCGACGGGCGGGGTGAGGCGAACATCGTTCACTGCGGCCGCAGTTCGCGCTTGAGAATCTTTCCGGTCGCGCCCTTGGGCAGCGTTTCGATGAACGTCACGTGGCGCGGGTACTTGTACGCGGCGACGCGCTCCTTCGCGAAGGCCTTGACGGCGTCGGCGTCGAGGTTCGAGCCCTCGGTGCGCACGACGAAGGCGGCGACCTCCTCGCCGTAGTGCTCGTCCGGCACACCGACGACGGCGACCTCCGCGATCTCCGGGTGCTCGTACAGCACCTCCTCGACCTCGCGGGGGTAGACGTTGTACCCGCCGCGGATGATCATGTCCTTCGAACGGTCGACGATGAAGTAGAAGCCGTCCTCGTCCTGGCGGGCGAGGTCGCCGGTGTAGAACCAGCCGTCGCGGATGGCCTTCGCCGTCTCCTCCGGCTTGTTCCAGTAGCCCTTCATGATGTTGTGCCCGCGCACGGCGACCTCGCCCACCTCACCGACGGGCAGCGGGTTGCCGTCGAGGTCGGCGACCTTCATCTCGACGCCCTCGATCGGCGTGCCGATCGAACCGGGCTTGCGCTGCGCGTTCGGGTGGTTGAACGACGCGACGGGTGAGGTCTCGCTGAGGCCGTAGCCCTCGAGGATCGTCGCGTCGAAGCGCTCCTCGAACTTGCGCAGCACCTCGACGGGCATCGCCGAACCACCCGAGATGCAGGTGCGCAGCGACGCGAGCTTCACCTCGGGTGCCTTCGCGGCGGCCGCGAGCATCGCCTGGTACATCGTCGGCACGCCCTCGAAGACGGTGACCGAGTCACGCTCGATGATCTCGAGCGCCTTCGTCGGTTCGAAGCGCGGCAGAAGGGTCAGCGTCGCGCCCCTGGAGACGGACACGGCCATCGCGCACGTCAGGCCGAAGACGTGGAACAGCGGCAGGCAACCCATGACGACGTCGTCGGACGTCACCTCGACGAGCGTGCGCGCCGTGACGTCCTGGTTCTTCTCGAGGTTGTCGTGGGTGAGCTCGGCCCCCTTCGGGCGACCCGTCGTCCCCGAGGTGTAGAGGATGACGGCGGTGTCGCTGCCATCGCGCTCGACGATGTCGGACGTCGGCTCGAACTTCGCGAGCAGGCTCTGCAGCTGATCGTCACCGACCTCGACGAACGTGACGCTCTTCTGCTCGGCCGCCTTGGCCATCTCACCGGCCATGCCGAACGCGAGCTTCACGCCGGCGTCCTCGAAGTAGTAGTCGATCTCGCGCCCCATGAACAGCGGGTTCATCGGCACGAGAACGGCGCCCGCGCGCCACACGCCGTACGCGACGACGGGGAACGCCGGCACGTTGGGCAGGCTGAGCGCGACGCGATCCCCGACGCCGACCCCCTGGTCGGCGAGGAAGGTCGCGAGTCGTTGCGTCGCGTCGTCCAGCTGCGACCACGTCAGCGTGAAGTCGTCGAGCTTGATCGCGACGTCGTCCGGCTGGCGCTCGGCGGTGCGCGTGAGGTTGGCGGCGATGTTGAGCTCGTTCGTCATGACGTGATCCTAATCACTCAGCCCGGGTGTTCAGTGACCCGGGTCACGCATGTCTCGAAACCCCGCCGCCGCACCCGTCAGCTGCTCGAGGTGATCCTGCAGCACGTCGAGCGCCCAGTCGCACGAATCACCCGGCCCCTGACGGATGAGTTGCAGCGCCAGCCCGTCGAGCAGGGCGTGCAGACGCCTGGGCTCGGAGTCGGCGCTTCGCGATCCGGCCAGCAGGCCGACCGCGTCGAGGCGGCCGATGACGATGACGCACATCTGGCGCAACGCTTCGTCGGACTTGGTGCACTCCTCGCGCATCTGCGGGTCCGCCAACGCGCTGATGGACAGAGCCAGCCAGACCTCCATCTCGACGCGGCGGTCTTCATCGAGGGGCAGGACGTGGGTGCACGCCTGCCACGCGAATTCGCGGGCGTCGAGGTCCACTGGCAACGCGCGAAATCGTTCGACCCCGCGCTGGAGCACCAGCTCCAGACAGAATCGGACGAGGCTGCGCTGCGTCGGGAAGGAGCGACGCAGTGAGCCGACCGCGAGATCCGCCTGCGCGGCGACGTTGCGAACCGACAGGCTCCGGATTCCCCGGCTACGGAGCACCTCCCATGCCGCCTCTGCGATGGCGATCTCTCTCGCGGCATGATCGATGACCTTCGGCATCCCACCACCTTAGTACGGTCGTGCTAACTTGCTTTTGGTACAACCGTACTCATTGGGAGGGTCATGATCGTCGCCATCATCGCTGCCTGCGAGATCCTCTTCTGGGTCTTCGTCATCGCGGGCCTGGCCGCGCGCTACCTCCTCGAGCGCCGGCGCCTCGGAGCTGCCCTGCTCGTCATGGCCCCCGTGACCGACCTCGTCCTCCTCGCCGCCACGGCCATCAGCCTGCACCGCGGTGACGCGGCACACCTCGGGCATGCGGTGGCCGCCGTATACATCGGATTCAGCGTGGCCTACGGCCATCGCATGATCGACTGGTGTGACACACGTTTCGCCCATCGCTTCGCGGCCGGGCCGGCGCCCGTCAAGGCGACCGGGGCGACCTACACCCGCCAGTGCTGGGCCGACGTCGCGCGGACGAGCGTGGCCGCGGCCATCACCTGCACGCTGACGGCGGTACTCATCGCGATCGCAGCCGACACCTCGTCCGCAGGCGCACTTTCGGGCAACTACACGTGGATGGGCGTCATTCTCGGCCTGGACGTGTTGTGGGCCGTCAGCTACACGCTGTGGCCACGACGCGCCTCGAAGAACGGCTGACACCACGCCGAAGGTGGGGCGCAGATCCGGGAGCGCCCGGATGCTCATGGTGGCAAGGTGGACATGCCAACCGACGACTCGAGCGACGAGGAACCGTCATGCGTCTGCCCCGACCCCGCTTCACCCCGCAGATCATGCGCGTCGTGCGTGACGTCGACCGTCTCGACCGTTCGCTGTTCACAGCGATCGCCGAGCACCGCAGCCCCATGCTCGACCGCGTCATGCCGAAGCTGAGCCGCGCCGCCGACTACTCGGTGCTGTGGATGGCGGTGGGCGCCGGGCTCGCCGCGAACGGCGACCGTCGGCTCAAGTGGGCCGCCGAACGCGGGCTCGGCAACATCGCCCTCGCGAGCCTCCTGACGAACCAGGTCGGCAAGCGGCTCGCGCCACGCCTGCGCCCCGCGATCGAGAGCGTTCCGCTGGCTCGGCGCGTCTTCCGGCTGCCGACGTCGAACTCCTTCCCCTCCGGCCACAGCGCGAGCGCCGCCGCCTTCGCCATGGGTGTGTCGACGGAAGCGCCCGCGGCCGGCATCGTCGTGCAGGCGCTCGCGGGACTCGTCGCGTTCTCCCGCATCGCGACGGGCGCCCACTACCCGAGCGACGTCGCCGTCGGCTGGGCGATCGGCTCGGCCGTCTCGACGCTCGGGGCGCGCGTGCAACCGTCCGCCCCGCCGGCAAAGGTGACGCCGTCGCCGCCGCTGACGATCGACGTGCCGCCCCACCCGCGCGGCGCGGGCGTCGTCTGCGTCATCAACCCGCGAGCAGGAGGAGGTAACGGCGCGCGCGTCATCCGACGCATCGAGAAGCTGCTGCCCGAGGCGGAGATCGTCCGCCTCGGGCAGGGGCAGGATCTCGACGACCTGCTCGCCGACGCGGCCGCGCGCTGCGACGTGCTCGGCGTCGGCGGCGGTGACGGGACGCTGCAAGCCGGTGCGCGGCACGCGATCGAGCACGACGTGCCGCTCGCGGTGTTCCCCGCCGGCACGTTCAACCACTTCGCGAAGGCGCTCGGGGTGAGCGTCGACGCGACCGCGCGGGCGATCGAGCAAGGATGGTGCACGACCGTCGACGTCGCGCGCCTCAACGGCGAGATATTCCTCAACACCGCGAGCGCCGGCTCGTACCCCGAGTTCGTCATCCGCCGCGAGAAGCTCGAGGGGCGCATCGGCAAACCGCTCGCCGCCGTCGTCGCCGGATGGCGGATGCTGCGCACCGCGGAGCCGTTCACGTTGCGCTACGACAACCGCGAGTACACCCTCGCCGGCATCTTCATCGGCAACGGCCGCTACGACCCGCCCGGCGACGCACCGCAGACGCGGCTGCGCATGGACGACGGGCAGCTCGACCTGCGGTTCTTGGAGCGAGGCTCGCGGTGGGCCGCCGTCCGCACGCTGTTCGCCGTCTTCACCGGCGGGCTCGGACGGTTGCCGCTCTACCACGAGTTCGACGCGCCGAAGGCTCACCTCGAGGTCGTCGGCGGTCCCATCCCGTTCGCCCGCGACGGCGAGGTGACCGGCTCGGGGACGGTGCTCGACCTCGACGTCGCCTACCGCGCTCTCACCGTCTATCGGCCGCGCACAGGCAGTTGGAGTCGCGTGCTGCGACGCTTCGGATGGCGCCGCCAGGGCGTCACAGCCAGCTGACGCGGCCGGCGAGCAGCTCGTAACCGACGAAGCTGACGACGTCGAGGATCGTGTGCGCGACGATGAGCGGCAGGACGCGTCGCGTGCGCGTGTAGAGCCAGCCGAAGATCAGGCCCATGACGACGTTGCCGACGAACCCGCCGAGGCCCTGGTACAGGTGGTAGCTGCCGCGGATCAGCGCGCTCACGACGATCACCTTCGTGCGCCCCCACCCGGCCTGCGACCAGCGCGTGAAGAGGTAGCCGATCATGACGACCTCTTCGAGGATCGCGTTCTGCGCGGCGGCGAGGACGAGGATCGGAAAGACCCACCAGTGCTCGCCCAAGCCGGACGCGACGACCGTCGTGTTGATGCCCATGGCCCGCGAGACGAGGTATAGCGCGAGGCCCGGGATGCCGATGACGGCGGCGAGCAGCGCACCGAGGACGGCGTCGGGTGCCTGGCGTGTGCGGTCGATCCCGAGGTAGGCCAGCGGCTTTCGCAGTTCGCGCGACAGCAGGAGAACGACGAGCGCGACCGGCACGAGCGCCAGCGCGATCTGCACGAGCTGATAGACGACGTCGAGCCACTGCGTGCTCGAACGCGACGAGTTGAGCGTCGATGTCTGCTGACTGATCGACGTGTGCGTCGCGCGCGCCGTCAGGGCCGTGCGCAGCAGCGAAAGCGCCGACCAGATCGCGCTCGCGCCGAGGCTGAGCAGCAGGACGATGACCGTCTCGGCGAGCAGTTGACGCCGCGGCAGGCGCGTGCGCGCCACGTCGAGTCTCGTACCAGGCCAGGCCATCTGGCCTCGCAGACGACCGAGCGCTGATCGTGCGCACTCACTCGGCGCGTCGACTCGGGTACTCACCGAAGCAGCGTGGGGTTCAGCAGCACAGCGCGGTTCACGAGACGCCGACAGAGCCGGCGTCGTCATCATCGGTGCCCCTGCCGGTGACGACGTCGTCAAAGTCAGCGTCGGCGTCGGGTCCACCGTCAGCCTCGGCGTCGGGTTCTGCCTCGTCATCGAGGACGTGAACCGGGGCCTCGTCGTAGGGGTCGTTGATCGTGTCGTCGCTCATGTCAGCTCCTCGCTCGTCGAATGTTCGTCCTGGCCCGTCGTCGGTGTGCCAGCGGCCGCGCGTCACTCGTCGCGGCGCGAGGTGAACGCGCTGCCGACACTGCCACTCGGGCGATGCGCGGGTACGTCGGGGCGGGCCTCGTCGCGTTCTTCGCCGTCGACCCGGGACGCGACGTGTCGCTCGCCGTTGACGGGCTCGCCGTCGTCGAGCCCGTCGGACGGGTTGTCACGGCGCGAGCCTGCTGCATCCGAACGTCCTGCACCTGCGAGTCCTGCGCCGGCGCGTCCTGCGTCCGAATGGCCGCCGCTAGAACGTCCTGCACGCCGCGAGCCACCGTCGCGTCGCTCACGCTCAGCGCTCACGGGCGCATCGTCGAGGCGACGCACGACGGTGAACCAGGTGATGGCGAAACCGGCGACGAGCGCCAGCAGCGCTGCGGGCCACAGCTGAGCGACGAGCCAGATCATCGGACGCTCCCCGCGTCGCCCTCGTGTTGCTCGTCGAGTTGGCGCAGGTCGCGGCGCGTCGGGTAGAGCGCGGCGGCGAGCAGCCAGGCGATGAGGGCGCCGAGCACGAAACAGACGAGCATGACGAAGACGCTGTCGATCACGAGGTTCATCGGTGCACCTTCACCGTGCGGACGCCGTCGACGTGCGACGCGGCGTCGCGCACCGAGTCGATGGCGTCGTTGCCCGAACGCGCCGGGACGACGGCGGTGACGTCGCGGCCGTCGACCGAGACGGAGACCTGAGCGACGCCCGTGCCGGCGACGCTGCGCTCGACTCGCTGCTGCAGGTTGGATTCGATCGAGGACTTGCCGAGGAACGCGGCCGCAGCGCCGAGAACGAGTGGGACGACGACGAACGCCGCCCACCACGCCCGACTGAGTCGGGCGCGCACGCGCGTGCCTGAACGCTCCACTGCGTCTCCTTCGTTCTTCAGGTGCTCGTCGAACGTCGCCATTGTGCCTGGCGTCACCGACAACGCCGTCGTCACGCGCCGTTCGATGCGGCGACGACACCCGGTTCCTCGCGGTTCGGAACGCCGCCCTGTGCCGCCTCGCCCACCTGGTCGAGGCGACGGAACGGGTGGGCCGCCTCGATCTGCAGGGCCAGCCGCAGCAGCGTGTTCTCGTCGCCGATCTGCCCGGAGATCATGACGCCGACCGGTAGCCCGTCATCGGTCCGTCCGAGCGGCAGGCTGATGGCGGGTGCGCCCGTCGCGTTGTGCAGCGGCGTGAAGGCACAGTAGGCGAGCACGCGCTCGAGGTGCGTCTCGTAGTCGAGATCGCCTGCGAGATAACCGATCTCGGGTGCGACGTGGGCGAGGACGGGTGAGACGAAGACATCGGGGCCGCTCGCCATCTGCGAACGGTACACACGACCCGACGCCTGCAGACGCGCGAGGAACTTCGGCGCGTGCGCGAGCCGGCGGCGTCCCATCTGCGCGAGCCCGAGCGTCAACGGGTCGAGCTTGCTCGCGTCGAAATCCTTGTGGAACAGGCGCTTGCCGCCCGCCACCGTGTTGAACGCGAGGAAACCCCAGTAGTCGAGGAAATCCTGTTGGAACGACTCGGGAATCGTCGGTTGCCAGTCGACGATGTCGTGCCCGAGCCCGCCCAGCATCGTGAGAGCCGTGTCGACGGCGGCTCGCGTCGGTGCATCCGACGGAGGCGCGAACGGACTGTCGTGCATGAACCCGATGCGCAGCGGGCGCGTCAGCCCGGGGTGCGACGTGACGTCGATCGGCGGTAGGCGACGCGCCGGGTGCACGCGCTGGGCGTCCTCGAAGAACGTGACGGTGTCGCGCACCGTGCGCGTCAGCACCGAGTCGGTGACGATCTTCACCGGCATCTGCGCGGAACTCTCACCGATGATGAGGCGCCCGCGCGTCGGTTTGAGGCCGACGAGGCCGCACGTCGCGGCAGGAATGCGGATCGAGCCACCACCGTCGTTGCCGTGCGCGATGGGGACGACGCCCGACGCGACGAGCGCCGCCGAACCGCCGGAGGAACCGCCCGAACTGCGCGACGTGTCCCACGGGTTGCGCGTGACGTTGCCGCCAGGGCGTTCCGTCGTCGCCGTCCAGCCGAACGGCGGCATCGTCGTCGTGCCGATGGGGACGATGCCCGTGCCGAGGATCTGCGTCACGACCTTGCCGCTGCGGCGGTTGCTGACGCGCGGCATCGCCTCCGACCCCTGCGTCATCGGCACGCCGGCGACGACGACGTTGTCCTTGAACGCGCTCGGCACGCCGCGCAGCGCGGCGTCCGGATGATCGTGGCGCCCACCTCCGAGGCCCGCGTCGATACGACCAGCACGCTGACGGGCGCGCTTGGCGTCGATGAACTCGATGGCGTTGAGCACCCCGTCGACCTTCTCCGCGCGCGCGAGCGCAGCCTCGACGGCCTCCGTCGCGCTGATGCGGCCCGAGTCGATGGCGTCGGCGAGCGCTGTCGCGTCCATGTCACCGAGCGCATCGTCGGTGAACGCGTGGATCTGCTTCGGCCTCGTCTCGGACATCATCTGACCCCTTTTCGTCGTGGCAGCTTCGATCTGCCAGTGTGCCGCCTGCGACGCCGCCTGTGGGCCGAAGCGCGCAACTCGGGTGGCCGATGCCGCCCGTGTCGCCGATGTCGGCATGGCCCCGACGATGGTGGTGGCGGTGCGTGAGAGGGCACGCCTCCCTGGGCATCGTGGCGATTCAGCGGGCCGAGGTGGGCGCGAGGTTCGGGGCGGGGATTCCGTTGTCGTGCAGCAGGGTTCGCGCCGCGTGCCAGCCGCACATGCCGTGGACGCTGGGGCCCGGCGTCGTCGCTCCCGACGCGAGGTAGACACCGTCGGCGGGTGTGCGCCACGGCGTCGGTGACACGACGGGACGCTTGAGCATCTGCGTCATCGTGACGGCGCCGCTCGCGAAGTCGCCGCCCGCGAAGTTGGGACTGACGGCCGCCGCGAACTCGTCGGCGCGCGTCGCTGTTGAGGCGAGCACGAGGTCACGGAAACCCGGGGCGTGCTCCTCGACGGCGGCGAGGACGGCCTCGGTGGCGTCGACGTCACTGTCGAACGGCACGTGGACGTACGCCCAGAACGTCGCCTGCCCGGCCGGCGCGCGCGTGGAATCGACGACACTCGGCTGCACGGCCAGAACGTAGGGACGCTCGGGCACCCGCCCGCGCGCGACGTCGTTCTCCGCCGCCGCGATCTGCTCGCGTGTGCCGCCGAGGTGCACCGTGGGGGCCTCGCCGATGCGCGGATCGCTCCACGGGACCGGCCCGGCGAGCGCCATGTCGACCTTGCTCACGCCGCTGCCCGGCTTGAACCGCTCGAGAGCGCGCCGATAGCGATCAGGCAGGCGCGCGGCGGCCATCGTCAGGAACGCGGGGACGCCGACGTCGAGCACGGCCGCGTCGTACTCGTCGAGCTGCGCGAGGTCAGTGACCTCCCGCCCGAGGTGGACGCGCCCACCGTGCGCCTCGAGGTCCGCGACGAGCGCGTCGACGATCGCCTGTGAACCACCGACCGGCACCGGCCAACCCTGCGCGTGCGCGGTTGCGCTCAGCATGAGCCCGCCACCGGCCATGGCGAGAGTGGGGTGGCGGCCGATCGTGTGCGCGGCGCACCCCGTCAGCATCGCCGGGGCGACGTCCTCGACGAACCGGCGTGACCATGCGGGCGTGCCCGCCTCCAGGACGCGCGCGCCGTAGACGGCCGCCGCGATCGGGTCGCGTGGCACCCGCAGCAGCGTGTTCATCGTCATGTCGGTGACGCCGCGCAGGCGCTCGACGACGGGGCCGAGGAAGGAGCGGTAGGCGTCACCGTCCGCGCCGAGTGCGTCGGCCGCACGGTCGAGGTCGCGATACCCGATGCCGCTACGGCCCCCCGGCAACGGATGTGCGAACGAGGCCTCGGGCACGACGAGGCCGATGCGCCGCGCAAGGTCGAACTCCTGGAAGAACGGGCTCGCGAGCGCCATCGGGTGGACGGCGCTCGCGACGTCGTGGCGAAAACCCGGCAGGCTGAGTTCGCGGGTGGCCGCGCCACCGCCCGTCCACCCGTTGCGTTCGAAGACGTCGACGGCGAGCCCGGCGCGCGCCAGCGTCACGGCCGCGGCGAGGCCGTTGGGTCCGGCGCCGACCACGGCCACGCGCGTCAAGTTCATGCGTGAAGCGTAAGGACGCGGCTACGGACGCGGGGCGCCGGGGACGAATGTGACCCAGAATCGCAGGTGTGCACGGCTCAGAAGCGGACGTCGGCGGGGGCGTGCGTCGTCGGCAGACGCGCCTCGACCCAGGCTGCGTACCCGCCGATGACGTCGGTCGCGTTGACGAGCCCGACGTCCTGAAGCGCCCGCGCCGCGACGCTCGAGGAGAAACCGTGGCGGCAGATGACGATGTATCGCGTCTCCCAGCTGCTCGCCTCCGGGATGCGCCACGCGTTGCTCGGATCAAGACGCCACTCGAGCACCGTGCGGTCGATGACGAGCGCACCCGGGATGTTCGCGCTCTCGGCGCGATGCTCCGCCGTCCGCGTGTCGACGATGACGGCCCCACGCTGCTGCTCGTCGAACGCCTGGCGCGGTGTCAGCCGACTCCATCCCTGACGCACGCGCGCGAGGTAGCCGGTCGAACCGCGGTCGCTGTCAGCTGGCATGGCCGGGCCGGTGGGGCGGACCTGCGACGGTCGCCTGGCTTCGTTCGTCCCCTTGTTCGGGGTCATGTGCGCCGAATGATCTCGGTGTCGTCGTCTCCGCCGCGCCCGTGGCGCGGCGCGCTCGCGCCGTCAGTGCCGACGTCACGACCGGGACGTCCGGGGCGCATGGCCTGCGTCCGGGCGTCGTCATCGCCGTTGTCGGCGCGCACGGGACGGAAGGCCTGCGTCCGCGCGTCATCGTCGCCGTCATTGGCTCGCGCGGGCCAAAGCGCCTGCGTCCGGGCCTCGTCGCGTGACGTGCCGTAGGGCGGGGTGTGGTCGACGGCGGCTTCACCCGAGCGCTCGTACCACCGCGTCGAGCTGGGCGTGTCGTCGAAGTCACCGAAGTCGTCGTACGGGCGACTGTCGGCGCGGCCACCGAGCGGGAGGGGACGCTCGGCGGCGCGCGATGCGTCGTCGAGACGCTCGTCGGTGCGAGCGTCCGCCGGGTGCGCACCTTGCGCAGAGCCACCCTCGAGCACTCCCGCGCGGCGCTCACGCCGACGCCGTGAGGCGCGCGAGATGGCACGCACGATCGCGAGGAGGATCGCCAGCACGAGCCCGAGCGTCAGGCCGAGCACGAGACCCGTCCAGTTGTCGACGACGTCCTGGCTCGAGCAACTGCGCTTGAGTTCGGGGTAGAGATCCTGCAGCGTCTCGATGCCCGGCGGCAGCGCGAACAACACCATGACGCCGAGGATCTTGCGCCACACGCCGTCGAGCAGCATGACGCCGACGCCTGCAGGCAGGAACAGCCACACGTTCGGGGGCCGCGAGCCGGCGCTGAACCAGTACTCACGGGCCAGAGGCCGCCACACCGACCAGTCGCAGCCCGCCGTCGGCACGCCGAAGTAGTCGTTCTTGACCGGGCTCAACGTCACGACGGCCGCGACGACGAGACACCACGTCAGCAGTGCGAACCCGAGCCGATCGGCGCGTGAGCGGCGCGTCGGGAAGAGCAACGTCGTCAGCAGCGCGAGGACGAACCCGCCGAGCACGGCCGGGCCTGTCCAGGGAAGGGCCTTGAGAATGAGCTGCAGCTGCTCGAGCATGGCGCCTCCAGGGCTTCCCGGCGTGGATTGGATGACGCAACACGGTAGCAACCAGGCGTGACCTGTTCGTTATCGACGCGCGGGCGGCGGGTCGACCGTTCGCCGTCAGTGCCCTGGCGATGTCGGCCAGCGTTTGGGATGTCCAGACTCAGATGAACCCTGTGAAAGCCCCCGGCTTGGCTGCCTCACTTCCTGGACGCGCAGGTTCGTGCCCGTCGTCGACGCAATCGAGATGGGGCATCTGACCGCGCAACTGCGTCAGGGCGTATCGACGCAGAACGTCCCGGCCACCTCAGGGTGACCGGGACGTTTCACGTGAAACACGCTGACGGATCAGCCGCGGATGCTCGCGTCGAACGCGCCGAGTGCGGCCGTCGCGCCGGAGCCTTCGGCAACGACGATCTGCTTGTACGGCTCGGTCGTGACATCGCCGGCGGCGAAGATGGCCGGGTCGGACGTCGCACCGCGGTCGGAGATGACGATCTCCTTGCGCTCGTTGAGGTCGACGACACCGTCGAGGAACTCGGTGTTCGGCAGCAGGCCGATCTGGACGAACACGCCCTCGACGTCGATGATCTTGCTCTCGTTGGTCTCGCGGTCGGTGTACGTCAGGCCGGTGACGCCCTTGCCGTCGCCGACGACCTCACTCGTCGCGGCCGACAGGATGATGTCGACGTTGGGCAGCGACTTGAGCTTGCGCTGCAGCACGTCGTCGGCGCGCATCGTGTCGAGGAACTCGACGACGGTGACGTGCCCGACGACGCCCGCCAGGTCGATCGCAGCCTCGACGCCGGAGTTGCCGCCACCGATGACGGCGACGCTCTTGCCCTTGAACAGCGGACCGTCGCAGTGCGGGCAGAAGGTGACGCCCTTGTTGCGGTACTCCTCCTCGCCCGGAACGCCCATGCGACGCCAGCGGGCACCCGTCGCGATGATGACCTGCTTGGCGCGCAGTTCGGCGCCCGTCTCGGTGACGACCTTCTTGAGGCCGTCCTCGTCGGTGATGGACGCGACCTTCTGCGCCTTCATCACGTCGATCTCGTACTCGTGCAGGTGCGCCTCGAGCGCGGCGGCGAGCTTGGGGCCCTCCGTGTACGGCATCGAGATGAAGTTCTCGATGGCGTTCGTGTCGAGCACCTGGCCGCCGATGCGCTCGGCGACGAGGCCGGTGCGGATGCCCTTGCGTGCGGTGTAGATCGCGGCCGCGACGCCCGCGGGGCCACCACCGATGACGAGGACGCCGAACGGCTCCTTCTCGCTGAGCTTCGCGGCGGCCTTCGCGTCGGCGCCGGTGTCGAGCTTGCTGATGAAGTCTTCGACGGTCATGCGGCCCTGGCCGAAGACCTCGCCGTTGAGGTAGACCGTCGGGACGGCCTTGATGTCGCGTGCCTCGATCTCGTCCTGGAACGCGCCACCCTCGATCGCGATGTGGTGGATGTTCGGGTTGAGCACGCTCATCGCGTTGAGCGCCTGCACGACGTCCGGGCAGTTCTGGCACGTCAGCGACATGTACGTCTCGAAGTTGAACGTGCCCTCGATGTCGCGGATCTGCTGCGCCTGCTCGTCACTGATCTTGACGGGGTGACCACCGACCTGCAGCAACGCGAGGACGAGCGACGTGAACTCGTGCCCCATCGGCAGACCCGCGAAGTGGACGCCGACGTCCGTGCCGGCGCGAGCGATCTCGAAGCTCGGGCGACGCTCGTTGTCGTCGCTGCGCTCGTAGCTCACCTTGTCGTGCAGCGCCTCGATCTCCTTGAGGAGCTCTTCGGTCTGCTTCGACTTGTCGGAGTCGTCGAGGCTGGCGCGCAGCACGATCGGTTCACGAAGGTTGCCGAGCAGCTGCTGCAGCTGGGCTGTCATGTTGGCGTCGAGAACGGCCATGGGGTGCCTCCTGGTGTCGGCGAGGGGACGAAAAAGGTACGGGTTGGCCCGAACGGGGCGGTGTGTCAAGAATCTGTGGAGAGAAGGTCTGGCGAGAAGGTCTTGTGAGCCCACGCGGGCGACCGGGGCGGGGCAGGTCACGAGTGGAGAGGGACGAGAGCCTTGGGGGCGTTCTCGTCACCCTCCACCCGCGGCCTGAGGGCCAAAACTCTGCATTGCAGGGTTTCGGTGCTCGACCGGGGCGTTGCGGACTGAAACTCCGCCATGCCGAGTTTCACTCCTCAAGCGGGCGGGCGCTGCCAGCAGCATGAGCCCCCACGGTTGAGAGCGGAAAAAGTCTCCACGTGGGGCCAGCTCTCAGGCGATCACGCCAGGCCGGGCGCCGCCCCGCCGTCGGAGGCGAACGAGTGAGCGTGCGAACTCGTTCGGTGATCACGGCGAGGCGGCGACCGGCTACGACCTGGCGACGATCAAGCGAGCCTGGAGGCTGAGCTTGCGAAGCCTCCAGTGTGAGCATTGGCGAGCCAGGTCAAGAGGGCCCAACTGAGTTCAGTCTGAGCCTGCAAAGGGCTGAACTCAGATCTTGCCGACGAGGTCCAGCGACGGCGTGAGCGACTCGGCGCCCTCTTCCCACTTGGCGGGGCAGACCTCGCCCGGGTGGTTGCGGATGTACTGGGCGGCCTTGACCTTGCGGACGAGCTCGGCGGCGTTGCGGCCGATGCCTTCGGAGGTGACCTCGGTGAACTGGATGACGCCGTCGGGGTCGACGAGGAAGGTGCCGCGGTTGGCGAGGCCCTCGTCCTCACGCAGGATCTCGAAGTTGCGGGAGATCTGCAGCGTCGGGTCGCCGATCATCGCGTAGTCGATCTTGGCGATCGTCTCGGACGAGCCGTGCCACGCCTTGTGCGTGAAGTGGGTGTCGGTGGAGACGGAGAAGACCTCGACGCCGAGCTTCTGCAGCTCGTCGTAGTAGTCGGCGAGGTCGCCGAGCTCGGTCGGGCAGACGAACGTGAAGTCGGCCGGGTAGAAGAAGAAGATGCTCCACTTGTCGGCGACGTCGGCCTCGGAGACCTCGACGAATTCGCCCTGCTTGAAAGCGGTGGCCTTGAACGGCTTTATGGTCGTGTTGATGAGCGACACGTCATGCTCCTTCGCGTTGGGGATCGGCGGCGAGCGTGGCGCCGCCGCAAGCATTCCTTAACTGGAATGACTCCATATTAGCGTCTCTGGTCGCCATGTCCAACAGCGGGCCGCATGAACATCGCGTGAACGACCCGCCCCCCTCGCGGCGCGCCCCGAGTTCTCAGGCCGACGGTTGTGTGCACATCTGCGATTCACGGTCACATTCGTCGGCGACGGCGGCATGGTCGCGACGGGCGATCTGCGCACCCATCGCGAGGCGCTTCTCGGTGCGGGAGCCGAGCATCATCGGGGACCGCTCACGATCGGCGGCGGGCGCAGCATCTGCCAGCTCGTCGATCCGTTCGGCGGAGTCTTCGGCCTGGACGGCCCGCTCTGACGCCCAGCGCGTCCGAACATCGTCCAGAAACGCGTCAGGCACGACGCGTTCTCGGGCAATGAGCGCCGCGCTACCGATCACTGCAGACCCTCACGATCGACGCGCCGTCGAGACACGGCTCAACCTTTCGTCACGCGCTCCACGACAGGCCGAGCAGCGTCTGCACGACCTCCTCGACGGCGGCCGGGCGCGGCGGTGCGCCGTACGTCGCGACGTGCAGTTCTCGGCCCGCACCGACAACGGGGTGCGTGACGACGCCTGGGTTGCGGTGGCCCGCGAGCGCGAGTGCAGATAGCAACGTCACCCCGAAACCCGCTGCCACGAGAGCTTGTACGGCGACGACGTCGTCACTGGCGAAGCCGATGTCGGGCTCGACTCCGACGGAGGCGCACAGGTCGAGCAGCCCTGTGCGGCAGCGCTCGCACCCCGCGATCCACCGGCCGTCGGAGAACCTTCGCAGTTCTTCCGGCCGCAGGCCCGTCGCTTCCCTCTCGCCGCAGGCGCGCCCCTCCGCGATCGTGCCGCCAACCGAACGAAACGGCTCGACGAGGTGCAACGCGTCCCACCCGAGGTGCTCGACGGTGACGTCGTCGTCGAAGTGCTGCCCGGAATAGGCGAACGTGATGGCGACGTCGACCTGCCCCGAGCGCAGCAACGCGGCGGCTTCCGGCGGTTCGACCTCGACGATGTCGAACGTCAGACCAGGTGCCGTGTCGGCGAGCGTCAGGAGCAGCCGCGGCACGATCGTGCTGCAGGCAGAGGGGAAGGCCGCGAGGCGCACGTGCCCTGCGGCGAGCGTGGTCATGGTGTCGAGTTCCACCTCGGCGCGCCGCAACAGGCCGAGGATCTCCTCGCCGCGCGCCGCCAGACGCGCGCCGTCGGGCGTCAACCGCACCCCGCGCCCGACGTGCTGCACGAGCACGGCGCCGGTCTCCTCCTCGAGTCGGCGCAGGTGGTGCGAGACCGTCGGTTGCCCGCAGCCCAGAGCCGTCGCCGCCGCGCTCACCGTTCCTTCCCGGGCGAGCGCGACGAGGGCTTCGAGGCGTTTCATCTCCACCCCCTCAATGTATCGGCGCCATCGATGCGATCAAGTGATTGCATGTATTGGACGGATGATTCGCCGTCGCGCACGCTGGAGGCATGCCGATCCTGCCGCCGCCAACCCGCGAAACCGCTGCGCCGCACGACCTCGTGTCGGCCCCGCACATGCAGCCCGTCGAGCCCACCCGCGCCGCACCTGCCACTGGCGGCACCGGCGACACCGGCTCGGCGACCCCGGTCGTCTCCTTCGACGGCGTCCTCGCCGCAGCCGAGGCCCTCGCTGCACACCTCGTGCCCACGCCGACGTGGCGGTACGCGGCACTGAGTGACGCGGTGGGCCGCGATGTCGTCGTCAAGCACGAGAACATGAACCCGACGGGCTCGTTCAAGGTGCGTGGCGGCCTCACGCTCGCGAGCCGTCTCGACACCGACGAGCGTTCCGCCGGTCTCGTCACCTGTTCCACGGGAAACCACGCGCAGTCGATCGCGTTCGCGGCACGCGTGGCCGGGACGCGCGCCGTCATCGTCATGCCCGCGTGCGCGCCGAGCGTCAAGGTCGACGCGGTGCGCGCCCTCGGCGCCGACGTCGTCATCGAGGGCCCGACGCTCGCCGAGGCATCCGCTCACGCCCGCCACCTTGCGGAGACGAGCGGCATGCGGTTCGTCAATCCGGGCAACGACCCGGCGATCATCCACGGCCACGCGACGGCGTATCTCGAACTGCTGCAGTCGAACCCGGGCATCGACGAGATCTACGTGCCGATCGGCAGCGGCTCCGGCGCCGCCGGCGCGTGCCTCGTACGCGACGCGATCGCCCCGCACGTGCGCGTCATCGGCGTGCAGTCCGACGGCGCGACGGCCGCGTACGACTCGTGGATGACTGGCTTCATGCAGAGCCGCCCCGCGACGACGCGCGTCAGCGGCCTCGCGACGGCGCACGGTTTCGAGACGCCGCAGAGCATCATGCGCGGCGACGCAGGCGGCGCCGGCAGTCTCGGCCTGCAGGGCTTCGACCTCGTCACCGACGACGAGATCGACGCCGCTGCAACGCTTCTCGCCCGTCACGCGCGGGTGCTCGCCGAGGGCGCGGGCGCTGCCGCACTCGCCGGTCTCGTCGCGCGGCAGGGCACCCAGCACGGCACGACCGGCCTCAACGCCCGAAGCTCCGGCACCGCCGCCGTCGTCGTGACGGGCGGCAACGTCAGCGCTGACGAATGGGCGCACCTCGCTGCAGCGATGAGCTGACGCTCGAGGGCATCCGCTCAGGTGCGGCGAGCACTGGTGCCCGGTGGGCGCTGGTGCCCGGTGGGCGCTATGACCACGTGGGCGACCCGCTGATCCGCGACTGCCGACGTCCACCGAACCGAACGAGCGGGGCCGGCTCCTTCACCAGGAAGGAACCGGCCCCGTTCGTCATGTCGAGCACGTCAGGCCGACTTGACCTCACGCTTGGTGAGGCGGACGAAACCGAGCACCATCGGCAGCACGAGCCACAGCGCGAGCGTGACGGCGAGCTTGCCCCACTGGTCGCCGCTCACGGAGCCGTCGATGAGGGGTGCCATCGACTGCTGCGGGTTGACCCACTCGGCCGCCTTCTGGCCCCATTCGCCGGCCAGGTTGAACAGGGAGACGACGATCGGGATGAACAGGAACGCGCAGATCGCACCGGGCGTGTTCTGGATGAGAAGACCGAACGCGACGCCCATGCCCGCCTGCAGCAGCATGTAGGCGAACAACGTCGCGTAGGCCGTGCCCTTCATGTGCCAATCGGCGTCCCCGCTGCCGAGCGAGCCGACGAGCAGCGTCAGCCCGGCCGCCACGGCCAGCGCGACGATCGTCGCCGCGACCGCTGCGAGGAGCGTCGCCGCCAGCTTCGCGAGCACGACGCGCCCCCGTCGCGGTTCGAGGGTGAACGTGATGAGCCCGGTGCGTTGTGACCACTCGCTCGTCACCGCGAGGATGCCGAGGATCGGCACGAGATAGTTCATCGGGATAAGGGTGGCGCCGATGAGGTCGAAGAACTTCACGCCGTCGCGCTCGGTGTACGCCACCAGGGCGGAGGCGAGCACGATGAGCAACGCGGTGATGGCCATGAGCCACGTGCCGGCGCGGGTGTCCGTCAGCTTGCGCAGCTCGACGGCGAGCAGTTGGCCGAAGCCGATCGGCGTCGACTTGCCGGCGTCACCGAGACGCTTGGGCAGGCGAGCGTGCGTCGGCGCGGCCGAATCCAGCACACCACCGCCCGGGCCGCCCGCATACAGCGGCTGCATGCCGGGGCGCCCTGTCGGCGCGCCCTGCATCTGAGGCGGTCCCGACGGCGCGCCCTGCGGCTGACGCTGCTGCGGCTGGTTGGGGTTGATCGGTGTGCTCATCGTGCGACCTCCCGGGAGTCGGCGGCGGTGAGGTTGAGGAACATCTCTTCGAGGCCCGCACCACCGGCGGCGCCGAGCTGGACAAGCACGATGCCGTGCTGCGCGGCCACGCGGCCGACGTCGATGGGTTCGGCGGGCGTGTGGATGCCGGTCTGGGTGCGCTGCACCGGGATTCCGGCGGCCTGCAGGGCGGAGGCGAGGGCGGCGTCGTCGGTGCTCGCGGCGTTCGTGCCCGCACCGCGCAGCAGCTCCTGCTTCGAGCCCTGACGCACGATGCGTCCGCGTCCGATCATGACGAGGTCGTCGGCGACCTGCTCGACCTCGTGCAGCAGGTGGCTCGACAGCAGCACGGTTCCGCCGCGCTCCGCGTACGAGCGCAACAGCCCGCGCATCCAGCGGATGCCGGCCGGGTCGAGACCGTTCGCGGGCTCGTCGAGGATGAGCACGTCCGGGTCGCCGAGCAGCGCGTGCCCGATGCCGAGGCGCTGACGCATGCCGAGCGAGTAGTCGCCGACGCGTCGCTTCGCCTCCGCAGGCGTCAGGCCGACGACGTCGAGGATCTCGGTGACTCGGTCGGCGGGCAGCCCCATCGTCTTCGCGCCGATCGTCAGCACCTCGTGCCCGGTGCGTCCGACGTGCTGCGCGCTCGCGTCGAGCAGGACGCCGACGTGGCGGCCCGGGTTATCGAGCTTGCTGTAGTCCTTGCCGAGGATGGTGGCGTGACCCCGCGTCGGCGGTGTCAGCCCCGTCATCATCCGCATGCACGTCGACTTGCCAGCGCCGTTCGGGCCGAGGAAGCCGGTCACACGACCCGGCTTGGCCTGAAAGCTGACGTTGTCGACCGACACGGTGTTCCCGTAGACCTTGGTCAACCCCTCTACTGTGATCATGGTCTCAACCCTAGGAGGCTCACGCCGCGTCAGGCCGCATCGGCGTGTCATCTCATCCTCCCGGCACCGAGGATTCATCCGCGCGACGGAGTCTGCGTCATCCTTGCGACGGACGCGCGGCGCGCGATGCGAGCATGGACGCATGAGTGACACGACGCGCGGCGAACGGTTCGTCGAGATCGACTTCTACGAGCGCGACCTCGACGGGGCCCGCTTCGTCGACTGTCGGTTCACGGCGTGCGACTTCACGGAGAAGAACCTCGTCGACGTGACGTTCGAAGGATGCGCCCTGTTCGACTGCCGCTTCCACGACACCACACTCGAGCGGGTCGCGTTCACCGGCGCCACACTGAGCGGTTGCTCGTTCGCGATGACGACGCTCGACGGCTGCAAGATGACCGGTTCGACGTTCGCCGACTGCGGGTGGCGCGACACGACGATCGTCGGCGGGCAGTGGGCGATGGTGACGATGCGTCAGCAGACACTCGACGGCCTCGACTTCACCGGCGCCCGCCTCAGCGACGCCGACCTCAGCGAATCGTCCCTGCGCAGAACGGTCTTCGCCGACGCCGACCTCAGCGGCGCCACCCTGCGCGGGGCCGACCTACGGGACGCCGACCTGCGCGGCGCCCGCGTCGACGGCATCGATCTCGCCCAGGCACGCTTCGCGCAGACCCGCATGGACGTCGACGCGGCGCTCGCCGTCGCAGCGGCGCAGGGCATCGTCATCGGGTGACGGGCATCAGCCCGCGCGTCTCGGAGGATGCGCGATCAGCGGGTTGCCAGGTGAGCAGGCCGTGGTGAGACGCGGCGTGTCAGCAGCCGTCGCCGCCGGGCGTGGGGGCCGTGTCGCCGGCACCACCGGCGTCGGCGCGGGCGAGCAGCACGAGATCGCGCGAGTCGAACGTCGGGCTGTAGGACGTGTGCGTGTAGCAGCCGCCCTGATGATGACCGCCGATGACGCCGATGACCTGCTGCTCGCTGTGCCCCTTGCTCGTCACGGTCGTGACCCACGGCGAGCCGCTGCTGCCCGTCGAGTACCCGTCGCAGTGGAAGACGGGGTCGTTGTCGTCGTCGAGAACGGTGGTCTGGCAGACGGTCGGCATGTCGGAGTCGTTGTTGTACGACTGGACGGAGACTGGCGTGCCGGCCGCGCGGGAGCGCCCGACCTCCAGCTCGTAGGCGCCCGTGGCGTCCTCGATGTGCTGGACGTTCTTGCCGCTGCCGTGCGTCTCCATGCTCAAGAACGCGACGTCGGCGTCGGGATCCTGATCCTTCATCCATGCGGAGTCGAGGAACGCGGCCTTCACCTTCCACGTGCCCAGCGGGCGCGCCCCACCCGAGTACTGCGGGACGAAGACGAGGTCGTCGGACTTGCCGCCGAGGCAGTGCGCGGCCGTCATGATGACGTCCTTGCTCTCACTGTGGACGACCGAGGCGGTGCAGAAATGCGCTTCGTCCCCACCGTCGGAGGGTTCGATGAGCACCCCGGTGCGTGACGTCGGGTTGGCACCGGCCGCCTGAAGGGTGCGGCCTCCTTCGGCCGTCGGTGCGGCGGTGAAGGCGAGGGCGCCCATGCATCCGGCGGCGACGAGCGCCCGGCGCGCACGGGTGAGGTGGAGCAGCTGACCCATGACACCTCCTCGACCGCGCGGGAATGTTTCGTACCATGTGCTACATCGGCGTGGCGGCAGGCAGCGTTACGCAGCTCTCCCCCATGGACGATCCGCGCAGTACATCTGCAACGTGTTCAGGGGTGGCCAGTCATGACGCTCTGGTCACGACCCGCACGCAAGACGGGGCTTGCACACAGGAGAGTGGCGCGTCGGTGTGGCGCACGAGAAAGCCGGGTGCGTCTCGCATGTTTCACGTGAAACACGCGAGCTGCACCCGGCCTCATGGCATCGATCGTCAGTTCGTCGGGAACCCAGGTCGACCTGGCTCTGCGTCGGGTCGGGCCAGCGCGTCGTGACGACCTTGCGGCGCGTGTAGAAGTTGAACGCCTCCGCGCCGTACATGTGGGTGTCGCCGAACAGCGACTTCTTCCAGCCGCCGAAGCTGAACGAGCCGACGGGCACCGGGATCGGCACGTTGACGCCGACCATGCCGACCTCGATGGCGAACTCGAACTCGCGGGCGCTCTTGCCGTCACGCGTGAAGATCGCGACGCCGTTGGCGAACTGGTTCGCGTTGATGAGTTCGACGGCGTCCTCGAACGTCTCGACGCGCACGACCGACAGCACCGGGCCGAAGATCTCCTCGTCGTAGACCTTCATGCCGGGCTTGACGTGGTCGACCAGGCTCGTGCCGATGAAGAAGCCGCTCTCGTCGAAGTGCTTCTCGCGGCCATCCACGACGACGCGCGCACCCTCGTCGGTGGCGCCAGCGACGTACGAGGCGACGCGGTCGCGCGCCTCGCGCGTGATGAGCGGACCCATCTCGGAGCGCTCGTCGAAGCCGTCGCCGATGACGAGCTTGCCCATGCGCTCGGCGATCTTGTCGACGAGCGGGTCGGCGACCTCCCCGACGGCGACGAGCACCGACACGGCCATGCAGCGCTCGCCCGCCGAGCCGTACGCGGCGCTGACGGCCGCGTCGGCGGCGGCGTCGAGGTCGGCGTCCGGCATGACGACCATGTGGTTCTTCGCGCCGCCGAGGGCCTGCACGCGCTTGCCGTTCTTCGACGCGCGCTCGTAGATGTACTGCGCGATCGGCGTTGATCCGACGAAGGAGACGGCCTTGATGTCGTCGTGGTCGAGGATGCCGTCGACGGCCTCCTTGTCGCCGTTGACGACGTTGAGCACGCCGTCGGGCAGGCCTGCCTCCTTGAACGCCTGCGCGATCCACAGCGCGGCGGAGGGGTCGCGCTCGCTCGGCTTGAGGATGACGGTATTGCCGCACGCGATCGCCGTCGTCACCATCCACAGCGGCACCATGGCCGGGAAGTTGAACGGCGTGATGCACGCCACGATGCCGACGGGCTGGCGCACCGAGTGGACGTCGACGCCCGAGGAGACCTGCTCGGAGAACTCGCCCTTGAGGTGGTGCATGAGGCCCGCGCAGTACTCGACGTTCTCGAGGCCGCGCACGACCTCGCCCGCGGCGTCCGAGACGACCTTGCCGTGCTCCGCCGTGATGATGCGTGCGAGTTCGTCGCTCTTCGCCGTGACGATCTCGCGCAGCTTGAACATGACGGCGGCGCGCTTCGTCAGCCCGGTCGCGCGCCAGGCCGGCAGGGCGGCACGTGCGGCGTCGACGGCCTGCTCGAGGTCGCTGACGCTCGCGAGCGCGACGCGACCGCTCACCTCACCCGTCGCGGGGTTGAACACGTCCTGTTCGCGGCCGGTTCCGGCGACCTCGCCGCCGTTGATCCAGTGGCCGATCTGCTTGATGTCACTCATGGTTCACACCTTCGTCTCGTGGGTCCCGCGATGCGCTCGTGGCTGTCTGCGGGGTTCTGGGTGGTCAGTGGTGCGAGCGCCGCGTCGGGCTCGGTGGTGGTGACGCGTGGGGCCAGCGATGGTGCCGCGTCGGGCCGGGGCTGGTCGTCCGTGGCCACGCGACTCGCGCGGGCGCTCGGTCAGGCGTCGCGGCGTGCGCCGCCGTGGACGTAGCCCTCGGGCAGGCCTTCGGCGTCAGGGTCGACGGCGGCGACGACGACGGTGCAGTCGAGCTCGCCGCCACCACCGTCGACGGCTTCGGCGAGGCGTTGCGCGGACAGGCCCGTCGCGGGCAGGTGCAGGCCGTGATCGGCCGCGGCAGCGAGGGCGAGACCGATGTCCTTGAGCGCCAGATCCGCGCGGAACGACGCGGCGAACTCGTTGTTGACCGCGGCCGTCTCGACGACGCCGGGCACGGGATACCACGTCTGCAGCGCCCACGAGTTGCCGGAGGAGACGCTCGCGATCTGGTGGAACGTCTTCGCGTCGAGGCCGAGCTTCTTCGCGAGCGTGGCCGCTTCCGAGAGGCCCTGCACGGCGACGAACAGCATCATGTTGTTGACGATCTTCGCAGCCTCACCCGTCGTCGGGCCGCCCGTGGCGAAGAAGTTGCCGCACATGGGCTCGATGAACCGGCGCGCACGTTCGACGTCGGCGTCCGCACCGCCGACCATGAACGTCAGCGAGCCGGCCTCGGCGCCGGAGATTCCGCCGCTGACGGGCGCGTCGACGAAGTGCAGGCCCTTCGCGGCGGCCGCGTCGTGCACGGCCTGGCAGGTCGCGATGTCGACGGTCGAGGAGTCGATGAGCATCTGCTCGGGCGTCGCATGGGCGAGGATGCCGTCTTCGTTCGAGGGTTGGGAGCCGTCGGCCGCCTGAGCAGCTCCGAAGTAGACGGCGCGCACGTGCTCGCCCTTGGGCAGCATCGTGATGACGGCGTCGGCGCCTTCCATGGCCTCCGGCGCGCCGCCGGCCAGCTCGACGCCCGCGTCGGCGGCAGCCGCGCGGCAGGCATCGACGACGTCGTGGCCGCGGACGGTGAAACCTGCCGCGATGAGGTTCTTCGCCATGGGCAGGCCCATGTTTCCGAGGCCGATGAACGCGACGGTGGTCATGATGCTCCCCTGGGGTCGTGGGTGCGCACACGCCATGGGTGGGCGTGAGCGACGATGCTCGCCACTCTATGACCTGCATCACACGACCAGTGGATCGGGGCCCACCCGGCGCGCTCTCGTCACCCGCGCGACTCACCCGCGCGCGACGGCGCCCTTCGCCGCGGCCCACGACCCGAAGTGCTGACGCATCGCAGCGCCACTGGGCGCCGTGCGGCCGGCGTCGGATTCGCTCTTCACCCACGCGCCGTAGGCGGTGAAGGAGGTCGACGCGACGTCGGGGCGGCCGTCGTCGGCTGCGGCGGCGAGGAAGGCGGCGACGGCCGCGCGGTAGTCGTCGTCGGAGAAGGAGCCGGCGCCGCGCGAGCGTCCGGCGTTCGCCGTCAGCCCGAGCGCCTCGGCGGCGCGCGCCCACGACCCGCCGCCGAGGCGCTGACGGATCGTCTGCGACGTCGGCGGCCACACCGCCACACCGACGCGGGCGACGATGCCCCGCTCCTCGAGATACGCGCTGCGCGCCGCGTCGTACTGCGCGGCGCTGATCGACGAACCACCGGCCTCGGGTGACCCGCCCGTCACCCGCTCGTGGAGGAGGCGATACGCGGCTTCGGGGCTCTCGTCGTCCATGGGGTCATTGTGGCGCACCCGCCCCGCCATGCCGGCCGTCGTGTCGATACGCCGGACGACGGCCCACGAGGCGTCTGCGTCGACACCAGAGAGAATACGAGGCCGCCGATGGATGAATGCGGCATCGGGCTCCCGTCGTCGGACGTCAAAGTACGGCGTCCGGCAACGTATACCGGCGACGCGGACGTCATCGTCATCGTCGAGACGGTGCGGCGACTACGCGACCGCGCGGCCGTCGCCATGTTTGCCCGAAAACGCGTCCTGCATGACGCGCTTTCGGGCAATGATCAGGCGCCTGGTCGTCGCTGTCCGCGAGGTGATGGCGGGGGCAGATCCCCGGACGAATGTGACCGAAAATCGCACATGGGGACGAGAATCGCCGAAGGGGACGGGATTGCAGGGGTGCGCAGTGACGGCGGCGACGTGGTGGAGCGAGGGGTCGACGGGTCGAAGAGCCCTCCCAGGGGCGGCCGGCCTGGAGGTTCCAGCGCGTCCACCCCGTCGGGCGTTGCATGCCGCGGCCGTGCGAATTATCGTCGAATACATGGCAAAAATTGCATTCCTCACCAGCTCTGAAGGCATCGAGAGCGTCGAGCTGACCGACCCCTGGAAGGCCGTCGCCGACGCGGGCCACACGCCCGTCCTCATCTCGCCCGAGTCGGGCGAGGTGGACCTGTTCGACCACCTCGACAAGTCGGGCACGCAGAAGGTCGACATCGAGCTGTCGGACGCCGACATCAACGACTACGCCGCGCTCGTGCTGCCCGGTGGCGTCGCCAACCCCGACAACCTGCGCGCCGTGCCGGAAGCCGTCGACTTCGTCCGCCAGTTCGTCACGGGCGGCAAGCCCGTCGCGGCCATCTGCCACGCTCCGTGGATGCTCATCGAGGCCGACGTCGTGCGCGGCAAGCGCGTCGCGTCGTTCCCGAGCCTCCAGACGGACATCCGCAACGCCGGCGGCGAATGGATCGACGAAGAGGTCGTCCTCGACGCGAACCTCATCACGAGCCGTAACCCCGACGACCTGCCGGCCTTCGACAAGGCGCTCCTCGACGCGGTCGAGAAGGCCTCCGTCTGAGGTTGACCTCGACAACGCCTCCTCCTGAGGCTTGTCGTCAGTGGGTTCCTGGCTGAGGTTCACCCCTCATGCGACGCCCCGGTTCGTCGGATTTGCTCACGCTTCCGACTGCCGGGGCGTTTGCATGTCTAGCGCCGCCCCAACGGCGAGTTTCGTCCACATCGGCGATTTTCGGTCACATTCGTCCTCGGCTCGGCGTCCACCAGTCTCCCCGCGTTGGACGCCGGCCTCGCCACCACCGCACGTCAGCGGGCGTCTGAGACGCAGGGACGCGCAGGAGGCGTCAGCCGAAGATCGCAGGGACGGCGTTGAACTGCAGCATCGGAGCGAGCAGGACGTCGTCCTCCGGCTCGCGCAACTGTGCCTCCGTGAACCACCGCAGTTCCTCGATCTCGGCGGCGACGCGCGGCGTCTGCGTCAGTTCTCCGGGGTAGGTGAACACGTGGGACTCGAGGGCGAAACCCGGTTCGTTCGCCGCGTCGGAACGGAACTCGCCGAGCGGCTCGAGCTCGGCCGCCGAGACCACGAGCCCGAGCTCCTCCTCGACCTCGCGCGACGCCGTCTGAGCGAACGTTTCCCCGTCCTCGAGCTTGCCGCCAGGCAGCATGAACCGCTGCGTGCCGCGCTTGCGGACCGTCAGCACGTGACCTTCGGCGTTCCGAAAGACGACCGCAGCGACCCGAATGAGCTTCTCCTCCACCATTCGTCCAACCCTAGATGTTGAGCCCCGTGACGTTCCGGAGCTCAACCGAATTTGCCGCAAGCCCACGGACAGCGGCACGGGGGCGGCGCGATCCACCGGCGCCGCATGGCGCTTCGATTCGCATGAAAACAGATTCATAAGACCCACAGCGTCAACGCGAGGCGGCACAGTGAGGACATGACTCCCCGCAATGCCCCTTTCCTCCCGTCGGTCGCTGATCGTGCGCAGCGACGCGCGTTCGAAGCGTTGCTCGCGCTGCCGCGAGCCGTTCGTCATCGTGCCGCAGGCCAACCGCACATCGTCGACGGTGGAGCACTCGACCCCGACATCACCGTCGGGTTGAAGGTGCTCGGACGCATCGGAGGCAAAGAACTCGACGAGCGCTCGGTCGCTGACGCCCGTCACGCTCTCGCAGCCGAATCGTGGCTCTTCGCAGGTGAACTCGCTGATGTTGCGAACGTCGAAGATGTCGTCCTCGACGGCTCGTCGTACGGCGCCGGAGACATCCCCGCCCGCCTGTACCGCCCGCACCCCTCGCCCGTGACGGTGGTGGGCAAGCATGCGCGCGTCGTCGACCCCGATGCGGATGAAGTCGGCGCCACGGAAGCCGGCGCGGCGGTCGATGCTCGCACGGACGCCCCGAACGTCGCCATCCGCGAGCCTCGCGCGGACCGGCTGCCGCTGCTGGTGTACTTCCACGGTGGCGGGTGGGTTTTGGGGTCGCATCGCACGCATGACGCCGTCGCGCGGGCGTTGTGCGCGGGCGGTGAGGTGGCGGTGCTCAACGTCGACTACCGCCTCGCTCCTGAGCACGTATTTCCGGCGTCCGTCGACGATGCCGTCGCGGCGTTCCACTGGGCGCACGCGCATGCTGACGCACTCGGCATCGACCCGGATCGCATTGCGGTGGGAGGCGATTCGGCCGGCGGCAACCTCGCAGCCGTCGTCGCGCAGGAATGCGCCCGTGTCGGCGGACCGCAACCTGCGTCGCAGATGCTGTTCGTACCCGTCACCGACCTGACGCTGCCGCGCTCGCGCAGCTACGAACTGTTCAGCGAGGGCTACTTCCTCACGCGCGCCAACATGGATTGGTACGAGGCGAACTACCTCGGAGGCGGAACGCTGCCGGACGACGTCGATGCGATGCGCCGCGACCCGCGCGTCTCACCGCTGTTGGCCGATGATCTGGAGCAGCTCGCGGAGCGCGGGCTCGCACCGGCGTACGTCGCCGTCGCGGGATTCGATCCGTTGCGTGACGAGGGAATCGCCTACGCGCGCAAGCTCTCCGACGCAGGTGTGGCGACGACGTTGCGCGTGCATACCGACGCCGTGCACCCGTTCATCAATATCCTCGCCACGGACCTCGGGCGACGCTGCATGGCCGAGGCCGTCGGCGCTCTCCGCATGGCCCTCCACGTGCGCTGACGCCCCGCCGCTCACCCGTTCACCCGTTGGCCCGCTCGCACCTCGGCGATCTGGTCGTGGCCGTGGCCATGGCCCTGCTCCGTACCCACCTGCGATTCTCGTCCACATTCGCGAATCCCGTCCCCGTCGGCGATCTACGGTCACACTCATGGCGCCGCTGCCTCCGGACCAACGACGGACGGGCGAGGTCTCGGCCTCAGCCGTCGCTCGTCACATCACCGACGCGGAGACGACGGTGTCACCACCGTCCATCCCCCCTGGAGCTGGCTGACTGGGACGCACCGTAGGCAGAGGTGGGCGGGGGCCGTGCGCCCGCCTGAGTGAGGTCGAGCGAATGTGGACGAAAATCGCAGATCTGGACAAGAATCGCAGTTGAGGCAGGGTCGCCAGCCACAGGCGGCCGACCAGCTGACGTCAGGCTCTCGCCCCCTCCGGCCACATCACGGGGGGAAGCTCAGTTCGTGGCATCCCACGCTGTCAGCGACTGCCCGTGGGGCCCCGTCAGAGCGCGGGGTTGCCCGTCGACGGCGAGCACGAAACGTCCCTGCAGATCACGTGGTTCCCAGGCAGCAGCTACCGCGTCGCGCATGCCTGGCATGACGCTGGGCGCCTCGTTGCTGATCCACGTGAAACCACCGGGCCGATGCGTCAACTCGCGCAGGCGACGTTCGAATCGTGCGCGGGTGTCATCGTCGACGTAGGCAAGCACGGCCGAGTGGAACAGCACGAGGTGCAGCTCGCCCGGCACCTGCGCGACGAGGCGCTCGAGGTCGTCGACGACATCGCCACGGACGATGTGCGCGGCGTCCTCGGGGTGCGACGTCACGTGCCGCCTGACGGTGTCGATCGCCGCAGCGAGCCGCGATGCGCGTTCGTCCTGGCCGGGCCACACGAGCGCTCGCAACCAACGGGCGTTGTCGAGAGCCTCGGGGTCATCGGACAACACATCGAGTGGGTTGAGATCGAGGCCGCCACACCATGCGATCGTCGGCGCATGCGGCGTTGCGTTCGTCATCTCGTCGAGTGCGCCGGCGACCACGCACGTCAGCAGCGGCCGGTCGACCCCGTCAACCCCGAACGGACCCGACGCCTCCCGCGGCTCGAACACCTCGTCATCGCACGAGGATTCGCGCCCCCGGGAAGCCAGCGCCCCACCAGCAGGTGCGTCTTTGCACTCGCCGCCTGGGTCGACACCCTCGTCGTCAGCGCCACCGGCGGCGGGGCCTTCGTCAACCTGGGACTCAGCGACGACGAACTCGTAGGCATAGAGGTCGGGATAGAGCGCCAGCCCGGCCGAGCACCCGACCTCGACGAGCGCGATCGGGCCGTCGCCCGCTGCACGCGCCGCATCAGCGATGAACGGCAGCAGCGTCGCGCATCGCCCGACCTCGTTCGTCTGGGTGGCCCGCGAGAGCGCCACCGCGCGCACCTCGTCCCAGTGCTCGTGCAGCCAGGCGGCGAACGACGACGCATCGTCGGACGGCGCGTCGAGGTAGCGCGCAGCGCCCAGGACGAGGTTGGGCTGACGCTTGGCCGCAGGCAGCGTCGCGATGAGCGAGAGGACGGCGTCGTCATCCGCGATGCGCAGGCAGATCGCCTCGTAGATCGGCGAATTTCCGCGAGCTTCGTTCGTGGCGAACCTGCGGTAGGCCGTGGCGGTGTCGGCTTCGAGCCCGGTCATGGTCATGGTGGCCTCCTTGGTGCCTCGACGTCAGCCTCCGCCCGTCGACGGCGGCTCACAAGACGTCGAGGCTAAGAAGCAACCCCGAAATTCACGCGCGGCGGGAGCCCGCGCCGTCCGTACCGCTCGGTTGGGCACAGCGCCACGCCGCACCCCGATGGCATGAAATCGCGCGTCGTGTGGTTGAGTGGAACACGAGCACGCAGCCGACGAGATCTCTCCGGCGCCGCTCGATGATCCGCGCCCCGCGTCCGTGACGCCCGGCCCGGATCCCCACCTCGCCACGACGCGAAGCCGCGAACCATCGCGCCGCCGACCGGCCACCTGACTCGAAGGATCACGCATGACCATCACCAACCCGTTCACCCTCGCCACGCTGACGACGACGCCCGACGCGTCACCCGCCGACGTCGCCGAAACCCCCGTCACCCCCTACGCGACGCTGTGTGCGGATACGAGCCGCCCAGCCGCGTTCGCGATGACGTTCGTCGAACCCGCAGCATGATCGAACGCGGTCTGACGAAGGGTTGAGCGGCTGCTCAACGTACGCGCAGGGGCGCAGGCCTACGCTGGGGGCGTCCCGACCATGTGCTGGAGCTCACCGATGACCGATTCGCACCCCATGCCTCGTCCCGTCCTGTCGGCTCAGGAGGCGCGTGAGCGTATCGCGGCCGTCGAGCAGTTCATGGTCGCGTACCGTTCGGCCATCGACGAGATCGAGACGAAGCTGCGCGTGCTGCAACGCGAGTTCACGCACACCGACAGCTACAGCCCGATCGAGAGCGTCAGCACGCGGCTGAAGTCGATGGAGTCGCTGGTGCGCAAGGCCCGCAAACGCGACTGCCGCCACCTCGATGACGTCCGGGCGCGCGTCACGGACATCGCCGGCATCCGCGTCATCTGTTCGTTCACGCATGACGTCTACCGCGTCCGCGACCTGTTGCTCGCGCAGGACGACGTCACGCTGCTCGAGCAGAAGGACTACGTCGCGCACCCGAAGCCGAACGGGTATCGCAGCCTGCATCTCATCGTCGAGGTGCCGATCTTCTTGTCGACGGGCCCGCAGCCCGTGCCCGTCGAGGTGCAGTTGCGCACCATCGCCATGCTGGGCGAGCCTCGAGCACAAGATCTACTACAAGTACGACGGCGACGTGCCCGCGCACCTGCTCGCGGAGCTGACGACGGCGGCGCACACGGCCAGCCGCCTCGACGCCGGCATGGAGAGGCTGCACCACGAGATCAGTGCGCTGCGCACGGCGAACTCCGCTGATGACGATCACGTGCTGCCCGAGATGCTGCAGCTCATCAGCTACTTCGACGGTTCGCCGGAGCGTCACTGAGGCGAGACTCAGCCCTCGTCGGGTCCGCGCGTGTAGGCCGCGGCGCGGATGATGTCGTCCTCCTCGAGGCCTGCTCCGACAGCGCCGCCCAGCGTCGCGAGTGACGCCGTCATCCAGGCGCTCTCGACGATCTTGCCGATCGACCACGACTGATCCGACAACTGCTGGAACGAATGCCCGTCGAGCAGCAGGAAAGCGGCGGCGAGCGCCAGCAGGAACACGGCGAGGTAGAAGACGCTGACGCCGATCGTCATCGTCAGGGCTGTGGCGACGTTGAAGAGCATCACCTGTTCGCGCTCGGCCTGGCGGCGCGGGCGTTCCCACAACTTCGCCCCGACGATCAGCGAAACCGCTACGGCCACAACGGCGATCACCGACAGCAGGCCGAGCCTCCACGGCCCGTAGTTCGTGGCGAGCACCCAGATGTCGGGCGTGATGAGCATGAGCGCGCCGGCAGCCGCCGTCACCGCGATGAGTTGGCTGAGGCGCAGCGCGAGCGTCAGCGGACGGTTGGCTCGCACGAGCCTGAGCAGCACGCCGACGTTGCCGCCGAGCACGCGCGCCGCGAACTGCACCGGGTTCTCGTCGTCGCGCCCCTCGACGTCCTCGGCCCGCTGGCGGGCACGGCGGTCGATGTCGCCGCTCGTGTCGTCCTCGTCGAAGTCGAGCAGCTCCTCGACGAGACGCACGCACGCGGCGCGCACCTTCGTCGCCACCTGCACGACGCCGAGGGCCGGCACGACGACGAGCCCGACGCCATGGACGGGCGACAGCTGCATCTGCACGACGCGGCGCCCGTCCTTGAGCGGCAGATCGGTGAGGACGAGTACGAGATCCCAGTTTTCGTCGAGCATCCGATCACGTGCCGTCTCGATGAGGTCGAGGGGCGTGACTGGCGGTTCGGCGAGACGATCTTCGACGACGACGAGGTTCCACTCGACCTGCGGGTAGTGCGCCGCGAGCGCCGCCGTCACGTCGGGCGCGAGCGTCGCGCTCGTCAGCGCTGCGGGTGAGACGACGAGCCCGACGTCGAGGACGGGGCGATCCGACGGGTCCGACGGGTCCGACGGGTCCGACGGCGCAGTGTCCGGTCCGGAAGCGTCTCCCCCGGAGGCCATCCCGGCCGGGTGTTCTCCCGCCGATCGGAGGGGCAACTCGTGTGTCGCGTCGTCGTCATGCACGTGCCCATGATGCGCCATCAGCGCGCCGCGCTCATCTTCGTCGCAAGGACGCCGGGGTGCGACGTGCCGCCCTGCCGCCCCGGCGCGCGCCACGTCACGCCACGACGACGAACGGGGACGCGCTCGACGTGGCGATCGACGACTCTGCCGACCGCATGACGGAATACGTGCGCCGCGCATGTCATTGAACCGAACATGAAGGCAATGACGTACTCCCGCTACGGCGATGACAGTGTTCTCGAACTGCGCGATCTCGACACCCCGCGCGTCGGCCCCGGTGAGGTGCTCGTGCGCGTCAAGGCGGCGAGCGTCAACCCCGTCGACTGGAAGGTCATGTCGGGCGGGCTCGACCCGCTCATGATGACGGTCTTCCCCGCCGTTCCGGGCTGGGACGTCGCGGGCGTCGTCGAGGCCGTCGGGCTCGACGCGCCCGAGTTCCGCGTCGGCGACGAGATCATGGCGTACGCCCGCAAGGACGTCGTGGCCGGCGGCACGTTCGCCGAACTCGTCTCGGTCCCGGTGCGTACCGCGGCCCGCAAGCCGGCGTCGATGACTTTCGAGGAAGCGGCCTCGCTGCCCCTCGCCGGGCTCACGGCGTACCAGACGCTGACGCGTCTCAACCTCAACGCCAACGACACGCTGCTCGTGCACGGTGCGTCCGGCGGCGTCGGGTCGTACGCGGTGCAGATCGCCAAGCACATCGGGGCGCGTGTCATCGGCACCGCGTCCGAGCGCAACCACGAGTACGTGCGAGGCCTCGGGGCGGACGACGCCGTCGAATACGGTGACGGCCTGGTCGAGCGTGTGCGCGCCATCGCACCCGACGGCGTGACGGTGAGCGCCGACTACGTCGGTGATGTCGAGGAGCAGACGATGCAGCTGCTCACCCCGGCCGGGCGGCACGTGTCGGTCGCCGACCCGAGCGTCGCGCTCAATGGCGGGCTCTATGCGTGGGTGCGCCCGAGCGCCGACGACCTCGCGAAGCTCGCGCAACTCGTCGACGACGGCGCGCTGCGCGTCGACATCGCCGCGACGTATCCGCTCGAGCGACTCGCCGATGCCTTCGCCCAGAGCCGTGAGGGCCACACGCGCGGCAAGATCGTCGTCACCCCCTGACGCATTTCGTCCAGCCGACGAGTTCCGCCGACCGTGTGGCGGGCTCGTCGGCTCGATGGTGAACCTGTTGATGTCGCACCCCGAATTCCCGGCCACTTCGCACCCCTACCGCCTGGTAGCGGCCTAGCGTTGAAGCATGAGAACTCGGGGGATCGTCAGCATCACGTTCATCGCCGGCCTCGCAGTCCTGACGGGTTGTTCGTCGGACGACGGGTCGAACCCGGCGTCGGGCACGTCGTCGTCCACGGCGACGGCGTCGACCACGCCGTCATCGACCTCGTCGCAACCCACCACGTCGACGGCGGTGTCCTCGAGCGCGCCGACTTCCACGTCGGCCCCGACGTCGAGCACCGCTGCCCCCACGACGCCTGCGTCGTCGACCGTGGCGCCGCAGCCGACGTCACCGTCGGCGACGCGCAGTTCGCCGACATACAGCGCGACCTCCGAGCGCCCGCCTGCGCCGGGTGATCCCACGGCGAGCACCGTGAGTGGTGTGACGTTCGGGCGCAAGCAAGTTCTCACGCCGGGCAGCCCGGTCATCGCCGATGGCATCGGCAAGGTCAAGCCGTCGACGTTCGCCATCACGTCGCACCACACGATGTTCGTCACGGACGTCGTGTGGAGCAGCTGGGGCGACCAGGTGGCACGTGCCACGGGCATCGCCGAGAACGGCGAAAACTCCGATTCGATGGTCGACCTGCCGCGGCAGAAGGCGTACATCACGGCCAAGCTCGGCACGTGCCGCGGGCGGCCCGCGTACACGAAGGTGGCGTGGAACTTCACATCGTTCGAGAAGAACGAGACGAACCCGCAGGGGTGGTACAACATCTGCGACCTCGCGTCGAACTGAGTGCCGGCGCCGCATGGAAGACCGCGCGGCATGGACGACCGAGCTGACGGCTCGCCCGGGTGGTATGCCGGACTCGGTGTCGAGTTCCTCGCGCCGCAGGGGTGGAGAAAGCTCGAACACACCGTCGACTTCGCCACGGCCGCGTACCCCGCAAGCGCGCGGGTCCCGGACGTCGAGGGCCGCGGACTCATCTTCCGACGAGGTTCGCGGCTGCCTGTTTGTCGTCGGCGTCGCACCTTCGTAGACTCGTGACGATGGTGGAGGATGAGCCGTTCTGGCATGACGACGAGCACGATGACCTGCTGGCTGAGGAAGAAGCCAACCGGTCTCGTCGTCGCGCGTTCATCGGGGTGGTGACGGCGTCGATCATCGGTGCCGGAGCGTTGGTCGGTGCCACCATGTTCGCGAAGAACTACGGCAGCAACAGCGACTCCCAGCTCCCGGCCTCGGTGGCGTCGAGCACATCGGCCACGCCGTCGAATTCATCGTCTGTTTCGTCGAGTTCATCGAGCTCGAGCTCGTCGTCCTCCTCGAGCACGTCGACGACCTCGTCGAACCGGCCGACCGCGCAGGCCACGACGGTGGCACCGACCACGGCGCCCACGCGCACTGCGCCGACGACGCGCGCGCCCCGCACGACGACGACGCGCGCGCCTCGCACGACGACGAAGCCGAACACGACCTCGTCCAAACCGAAGCCCACGTCGACGAAGCCGACGACGAAGTCGACGACCACGGCGCCGTCGACCACCACGACGTCCGCACCGCCGCCGACGACGCAGGCCCCGACGACGCCTGCGCCCACGCAGCCCCCGGCGACGACGCCGCCTGCTCCCGAGCCGACCAATACGCTCGGCACCGGAGGCCCCGGGGCTCCGAAGACGGCCGCCGCGAGCGGGTCAGCACCCTGATCTCAAATCTGGAAGCACGCTGAGCTGTCGTCAGCAACCTCCTCATTCGCTCAACAACCGGCCGGTGTCGTCGCGGGCGTTGAGCATGAGGATCTGGATGCCGTCGATGACGCCGTAGGCGACCATGAACACGCTGAGCATCGTGCAGCCGGGCACGAAGATGCCACTGCTGAACACCGCGAGGTGGATGCCGCCGCGGCGTGAGTCACCGGCGTAGAACCGGCCAAGGCCCGCCCAGCCACCGACGATCTGCAGGAGCCCCGCTGTCGTCTTCTTGCGCGGTGAATGCTGCGGCACGGATGCGGGCTGCGTCGGCCATGCGCCGGGTTGCCATGGGCCGGGTTGCCAACTTCCCTGATGCCACCCCGCCGCGGACCACTCCCCAGGAGCCCGCGGCCCAGCCGACCAGGCTTGCGGGGGGACGGTTCCAGGCGGCCACGGCCCTGAGGCCCAGGCGTCCGACGACCACGCGCCCGAAGGCCAGGCGCCGGGCATGGGCTGTTCGTGGTTCCACCCGCTGTCGTGGTGGCCCCGAGCGTCAGGCGCAAAGCTCTGAGTCGGTGGCATGTGGGGTGCGTCGATGGGCGGGCCGTAGCTGCCCACGCGCGGGTGAGCCGGTGGGAGCGGGTACGGCAACGACGTGGGCTGCGGTTCGGGTGCGGGAAACATGACGTCAGTCTTGCGACGCCACGACCGGCCGCGCGTTCGTCATCCACAACCGTCGCCGTCCACAGACGACGTTGCGAATCGGAAGAGTCGCGCACTGCCGCCGCATTCGTCGACAACGCCCGAGGCGCCCCACCCTGTTCGGGTGAGGCGCCTCTGCGGTGAGAGCGTTCGTCAGTCGCGCAGGGCGCTGATGACGCTCGTGATGAGCATGAGCAGACCCGCGATGATGCACAGCGTCAGCCCCCAGCCGCTGCCGGCGCTGAACCCGGCGAGACCGTTCGCGCCCTGCTTGGCCTCGTCCAGCTTGTCACGGACGTCGAAGTAGTCGTAGACGGCGACGGCCGTGGCGATACCGCCCAGCGCTGCGCCGGCCCACATGACGGGCTTGCGGATCTTGCCGAGGGCGCGCAGCACGCCGAGAGCCAGGGCGATGATGGCGGGGATGAGGACGAACCAGCCGTCCGTCACCTTGTTGTCATCGCCGGCGGAGTCGGAGTTGGGGATGTTGCTCGACTCCATGCCGATGCCGTTCGTCGAGGCGTTGAAGTTGCCGAGCGTGCCGGCGTCGATCTTCAGCCACATCCAGGTGCCGAAGACACCGATGATGGCGAGGAGCGAGGCGGCAACGAGGCCCCAGCCGAGCGTCTTGCCGATGCCGGGGCGGGGCTTGTCGGCCGTCGCGCCGTTCTGGGGCGCGTACTGGTTCTGCGTCACCGTCTGGCCCTGGTTGTACTGCTGGCCGGGGTTGTAGGCGGCACCCTGCTGGTTGGTGTTGGCGTATCCCGCCTGCGCGCCGGAAGCGTAGCCCTGCGGCGAGGAGTTGTAGCCGCCGTTCTGCTGGGCGGGCTGACCCTGGCCGTTCTGGCCGTACGGCGCGCCTTGCTGCCCCTGCGGAGCCGAGTTCCACTGACCACCCTGGTTGTTGGGCGCGGAATTCTGTGCCGACGAACCGTACCCGGAGCCGTACTGGCCGGCGGGGTTCGAGCCCTGCTGCCCGCCCGACGTCTGGTAGGTGCCGGCCTGCGGAGCGGAGCCGGGAACCGGCGGGTACTGGCCGGGGCCGCCGGAGGCCTGGCCGTACCCGTTCGAGCCCTGCGCGTTCGAGGCGTTGTGCGGCATCGCGCGGGTCTCGCCCTCGTTGGCAGCGAACTGTCCGCCGAGCCCGCCTGCCTGGTGCTGACCCTGCTGACCCTGGCTCTGCCAGGTCGACTGGCCCTCGCCGGCCTGCTCGTGCGAACCGGCCGACGCCATCTGCGTCGGCTGCTCGTTCAGGTCGTCGTTCGAGTTGGACATCGCGGTTTTCCTCCCGTGCCACGGACGTTTGATCAACACATTAGAGGAACCTGGGAGCTCATCGGCTCCAACTGGCGGGTAACGCCGTGTCGTGGGCGTGTCGGTCGCCCGTCAAGGCTGTGGGCATCGAGACCGTCCAATGTCCGTTTCGACGGGCTACGTCGCGGGTGTCCGCTCGGCGTACGTCGAGCGAGCACACAGACCCGTCGGGCGAGCGCGCGCCTCCACCGGCCCCTTCGAGTGGCGGCGATAGCGGCGCCAGCTCAGCGTCCGTGGGCCTCGTCGATGCGTTCGAGGATGGCGGCGGCGAGGGGCTCGGGGTGGAGGTCGCTGATCCAGTGGCCGGTGTTCTCGAGTTCGACGAGGCGGTAGGGGGCGTCGACGTAGGCGTGGGTGAGGTGGGCGGCAGTGCGGCCGAAGGCGAAGTCGTCCGCGCCCCAGACGTACGTCGTCGGGATGGTGCAGGGGCCGAGGTCGGCGGCGTCGCGGGGGCCGTAGGCGCGGTAGTAGTTGAGGGCGGCGTCGAGGGCGCCGGGTTCGGCGAGGAGGCGGGCGTGTTCGTCGAACGTCGCGCGGGGCAGGTCGTGGCAGCCTTCGCGTAGCTGGCGCCAGTCGTCTGCCATGAGGTGTTCGGCGGCGTCGGGTTCGCGGAACGTCTTGATGTACTGCATGGCGTCGCGCTGGGATTCGTCGGTGGCGATGGCGTCGAGCATGGCCTTGGGGTGGGCGGTGCTGACGGCGGTGTAGGTCGCGAAACGTTCGGGGTGGCGGATGGCGGCGAACCATCCGATCGTGCCGCCCCAGTCGTGCCCGACGAGGTGAGCACGCTCGACGTCGAGGGCGTCGAGCAGGCCGATGACGTCGCCGGCGAGTTCGTCGATCGCGTAGTTCTCGACGCCCTGGGGGCGCGCGGCGGACGAGTATCCGCGCAGGTTCGGGGCGATGACGCGGTGGCCGGCGTCGGCGAGTTGCGCTGCGACGAAACGCCATTGGGCGTTCGACTCGGGGAAGCCGTGCAGCAGCATCACCGGCGCGCCGTCATCGGGGCCGGCCATGGCGACGTCAAACGTCAGGTCGTCGACGGTGACGGTGCGGGCATGGCCCCAGGGGGCGGTGGGCTGACTCGAAGCGCTCATGATTCGACGCTACTCGTCGGGTGGTGGCTCAGTTCAGCTTGCGGCCGTAGGGGTCGCGCACGGAGCCCGTCAGCATGAGGATGGCGTCGATGAACGCCCAGATGCTGACGCCGACGAGGATCGGGAAGCCGACGAGGATGAGCGTGCCGAACAGGCCGATGAGGCCGAGGGCGAGTTGGATGCCGCCGGTTCGCGTGTCGCCGATGTAGAAGCGGCCGACGCCGAAGTATCCGAAGAAGAGCTGCAACAGGCCGGCGGCGATCTTGGACTTGTCGGAGAGCGGTTCGCCCGTCATCGGGTCGATCAGGCCCGGCGCGTAGGGCATCTGGCCCGGTGCGACGCCGGGTTGCCCGGGGCCCTGCCACGACCCGTAGCCCTGGGGCTGTTGGCCCGGGAACCGCTGGGCGGTCGGCCCCTGCCATGCACCGTTGCCCTGCTGGCCGTAACCCGGCGCGCCGCTCGGGCCATGACCGTAGCCGCCCTGCCATGACGGGCCCTGGTTGTACCCGGGCGAACCCTGACCGGAGGGCGCGCTCGACGGGTACGGCGAGTACGGGTACGGCTGGTCGGCGCCGGTGGCCCATCCGCCGTGAGTCGCGCCGGCCGAGTCGATGTAGGGCGCGTCGGCCCGGTAACCATCGTCGCCGGCCGGGGTGCCGCCGTGGTGGCCGTTTCCCGCCGCTGCGTAGCCGTCAGAACGCGCCCCGTAAGGCCCTGATGCATGGGGCATGGCCTGCGTGTCGTCGTGACGATGGGTGCCGCCGTAACCCGGGTCGTTGCTCATGTCTCAACTGTGGCACGTCGGGGCGGGCGCAGGGGCTTGGCGGCGTCAACGCACCTCGAACGTCACGTCATCGGGCAGATCGCTGACGCTGACGTCCCCGGCCGCGTCGACGGCAAGGCAGAACGTCTCCCCCGCGAAGCGCAAACCCTCGAATTGTATCGCTCCGAAAGGTGCGCCCGTCGCCGGACGAACCGTCGCACGGCGGGCCGGCACGTCGACCTCCAGCCCAAGAACGGCGGCGATGATGGCGGCGGCAGAGGCAGCCGACCAGGCCTGAGGACGGCAGGGGTCGGGTAGGGCGGTCGTTCAGTGGCGGAACGTTCGGCGTCTGCGCCGCGAGGGCGTTCGTCATCTTCCTCATCATCGTCGTTCTCACGTGGTTGCAGCGGCGCATCATGGATGAGGACAAGCCACTATTCCGCCGCCGTCGCCGCCTGAATGGAGGGCTCTGACGTCCACCCCGGCCAGTCCGGCGATCACCGAGACGGCGACGCCCTATGCGACAAGGCGCCGCAAGTTGCCGGCCCGCACGATCGTCATGTAGGTCGTGTTGACCATCACCGCGCGCATTTACCTGTACCCGTTCTTCATTCAGGTGGCGACGTTGTTCAAGACGGACGCGGAGGCGAGCGCGCACCCGCTGGCCCTCATCCCGAGCCCGATCTGCTTCCTGCAGTGGAAGACGATCTTGGGTTCGGGTGACATTTCGCTGCCGACCACGCGGTGGCCCGGCAATGCGATGCTCGTGACGGTGTGTGTCACGGCGGGGCGAGTCTTCTTCGACTCGCTGGCCGGGTATGCGTTGACACGGCTGCACTTAGGGGCCGCAAGGCAGTGTTCAGCGCGTTGCTCGCCGTGATGTCCGTGCCTGGTGTGGCGCTGCTCATCCCGAAGTTCCCCATGGTGAAATACCTCGGCATCTACGACACGTAAAGCGCGATGGCCTTGCCGCTCATGGTCGACGCCGCCAGCGTGTTCATCATGAAGCAGTTCTTCGACACGGTGCCCGTCAGCATCGAGGAGGCGGCTCGGATGGACGGTGCGCCGCCGTTGCAGACGTTCTGTTATGTGGTGTTGCCGATGGCGCGCCCGGCGCTCATCGCGCTGACGATCCTGTCGTTCCAGGGGTCGTGGGACGAGTTCGGTCACGTCCTCGTGACGACGAGCTCACCCGAGCACAAGACGCTCGTCACCGGCCTGGCCGACCTGACGGCCGTGGGTTGGGGGCGGGTACGCAGTGCCCGTTGAAGATGGCTACGGCCCTCATCACGACCATACCCGTCGCCGTGCTGTTCTTCGCGTTCCAGAAGCACCTCGTGCGCGGCGCGAACGATGGAGCGGTGAAGGGTCGACGCTGCCCTGACTGCTCACAACGGCAGGCCCCGATGCCCCGGGGGCGGGCGTTGTTGATTGGGGGGAGCGGCCGAGTCGGACGACGGCACGTGGAAGAATCAGTCACGCGACCAGCAGAACGCCCGATGATGCACCGTCAGCAACATCACCCATACCTGCTGTATCCTCAACAGGACTCGTCATAGTCTGATATCCCAGCTGCGCTAACAATAGCCGACTGATAGCAAAGGACGACAGCCGTGGCACTAAAGAAATCTGATCTTTACAGATCGCTATGGAAATCGTGCGATGAGCTGCGCGGCGGCATGGACGCCAGTCAGTACAAGGATTACATCCTGACGCTACTGTTCGTGAAATACGTCTCCGATAAGGCCAAGGTAGACAAGAACAGCCTCATCGAGGTGCCCGCGGGCGGATCGTTCGACGACATGCTCGCCGCCAAGGGCGACGCTGAGATCGGCGACAAATTCAACAAGATCATCGGCAAGCTCGCCGAAGCCAACGACCTGCGCAACGTCATCGACCAGGCCGACTTCAACGCTCCCGAAAAGCTCGGCAATGGCAAGGAGATGGTCGACCGGCTGTCCAAGCTGGTGACGATCTTCGCCGACCTCGACTTCCGCGGTTCGCGCGCCGAGGGCGACGACCTACTCGGTGACGCCTACGAGTACCTGATGCGCCACTTCGCCACCGAGTCGGGCAAGAGCAAGGGGCAGTTCTACACGCCAGCTGAGGTGTCGCGCATCCTCGCCAAGGTTGTCGGTATCAACAAGGAGACCAAGCAGGACGAGACCGTCTACGACCCGGCCTGTGGTTCGGGCTCACTGCTGCTCAAGGCCGCGGCTGAAGCACCGCGCGGCATGACTATCTACGGCCAAGAGAAGGACAACGCCACGTGGGCGCTGTCCAAGATGAACATGATTCTGCACGGAGATTGCCGACATCCAGAAGGGTGACACACTCACCAGCCCGCAGTTCACGCACGGCAATCAACTCGACACCTTCGACTACATCGTCATGAACCCGCCGTTCTCGGTGAAGTCATGGCGCAACGGGCTTGATCTTGAGTACGGACGATTTGAGTACGGCACTCCCCCAGAAAAGAACGGTGACTACGCCTTCCTCCTACACGCCCTTACCTCGCTGAAGTCACGTGGCAAGGCGGCGATCATCCTGCCGCACGGCGTCTTGTTCCGCGGTAACGCCGAGGCCACCATCCGCACCAAGCTCCTCAAACAGGGCTTCATCAAGGGCATTATTGGACTGCCAGCCAACCTGTTCTACGGCACTGGTATCCCTGCGTGCATCGTCGTGCTCGACAAGGAGCACGCCCAGGCCCGATCCGGCGTGTTTATGATCGACGCGTCCAGGGGCTTCATCAAGGACGGCAACAAGAACCGCCTGCGCGACCGTGACATCCACAAGATCGTCGATGTGTTCAACAAACAGACCGAGATCGACCGATTCTCGCGCATGGTTCCGATGGCCGAGATCGCCGATCCCAAGAACTACTACAACCTCAACATCCCGCGCTACATCGACTCGTCCGAACCCGAAGACCTGCAGGACCTGAACGCTCACATCCACGGCGGCATCCCGAACCACGACCTCGACCTGCTCAGCGCCTACTGGGACGCCTTCCCATCGCTGCGCGACCAGCTGTTTGTCGCCAACCGTCCCGGCTACTCCGACCTCAAGCTTGAGGTCGCCCAAGTGCAGCAGACCATCCTCGACTCGGCGGAGTTCAAGAACTTCAAGGGCAAGGCGCGCGGCCACGTCGTGCAGTGGTTCGAGTCCCACCGCGACGCGCTCGAAACGATCGACGCCGCCACGGTGCCGAACGACCTGATCACCACCATCGGCGACGACCTGCTCAAGCGGTTCAAGCCGGTGGCGCTGCTCGATGAGTACGCCGTTTACCAGCAGCTGATGAGCTACTGGCACGACACCATGCACGACGACGTCTCGCTGATCTTGAGCGACGGGTGGCTCGACGCCGCCAAACCGCGGCTGGCTATCACCGACAAGGAGCGGAAGCTCGCCGAGGAGCCCGACCTGACTATCGGTACCGGCAAGAACGCCAAGAAGTACAAAATGGATCTTGTGCCACCAGCACTGATCGTGGCGCGCTACTTCGCCGACGAGCAGGCGAAGGTTGACACACTCGACGCCGACCTCGAGTCGGCATCGGCCGCTGCAACCGAGCACGCCGAGGAACATGGCGTCGACGAGGCACTGCTGGCCGAAGCCACCAACGACAAGGGCGCCTACACGAAGCAGCTCCTCACCGCCGTCGTGAAGGACGCGAAGGCTTCCCACGATGCCGAGACCCTGGCTTGCGCCAACGCAGCGCTGAAGCTCGTCAATGCCGAAGCTGCGGCCAAGAAGGCGACGAAGGACGCTCAGGTCGCGCTCGACCTCGCCACACTAAAGAAGTACGGCGAATTGACTGCGACCGATGTCAAGATGCTCGTGCTCGACAATAAGTGGCAGAAGACAATTGCTCACCGCGTTGAAGGTGAAGCTGATGCCCTCACACTCGATCTCGTTACCCGGATCCAACAGCTCGGGGAACGATACGCGTCAACACTGGCAGAGCTTGATAGTGAACTCGCGAAACTCGAGTCGCAGGTCATGCGTCACCTGTCCGACATGGGGGTTCAGTCATGACTACGGCAGTTCGGCTGCGCGACGTCGGAAGCACGTACGGAGGCTTGACCGGCAAGACTAAGGCCGACTTCGGTACAGGTGACGCGTCGTTCGTGACATTTCTCGAGGTAATCAACAATACGCGACTGCACGGCACATCCCTAGAGAGGGTACGCGTCGCGCGCGGCGAACGGCAAAACCGCGTAATGCGCCAGGATCTTCTCTTTAATGGGTCATCCGAGATACCGGAAGAAGTTGCACTGTCCGCCGTCGTAGACTTTGAACCGACAACTGACACCTTCCTGAACAGCTTCTGTTTCGGCTTTCGCCTCCGACAGACAGAAACTGTCAATCCAGCGTACCTTGCCTACTTCTTTCGGTCCTCATCTGGCCGGTCCCTTGTTGCCTCTCTCGCACAGGGCGCAACTCGCTACAATATTGCAAAGACGAAGTTTCTTGACGTCGAAATCGCTCTGCCATCGCCGGAACGACAGCGCCAGATTGTCGAGTTCCTCGAGGATGCGGACGGCCTTATTGCCACACTCGAGCGCCTCATCGCCAAGAAACAGGCGATCAAGCGGGGCATGATGCAGCAGCTCCTGACTGGCCGCACCCGCCTGCCAGGATTCAACGCCGAGTGGTCAGAGATCCGTCTCGGCAATCACGTGACCTATGTGAAGACAGTGGCGCTCTCGCGCGCGCAACTTGATGCTAACTCACCACTGAAATACCTCCACTATGGTGATATTCATACTCGCTCCAGCGTTTTGCTAGACGCTAGAATCGAGGAAATGCCTCGTGCAAGCGCGAGCCTTGCCGCTCGTACCGGCCAGCTTCGGCGTGGCGACCTTGTGTTTGCAGACGCGTCGGAAGATCCTGCAGGAGTCGGCAAGTCCATCGAGATCGCAGACGCGCCTGGCACCGGTGTCGTGCCTGGACTTCACACAATCGCCGCACGTTTCGATAAGTCAGTTCTTGCTGACGGGTTCAAAGCATACTTGCAGTTTATCCCGTCGTTCCGCGGCCAGTTGCTGCGCCTCGCAGCCGGAACAAAGGTCCTGGCAACGACTCGATCATACATTTCGAGCATTACCCTTACGCTTCCCGCCGTTGCTGAACAGAACGCAATCGCTGAGGCGCTGCATGACTCAGAACGAGAGATCGAAGCTCTTCGCGTTCGCCTTTCGAAGGCGCAGGATATGAAGACCGGCATGATGCAACAACTTCTGACTGGCCGCGTTCGCCTACCCATGGAGTCGGGATTATGAACGCCGAATGGGCCATGGAGGAACTCGAAACGTTCGCACAACAATCCGCGAGGGTCCCGATTCGAACGCCGGGTGTCGTTGGCATGCGGTACGCGGCATCAGAGGGCGAAATTGCCGCAAAATCGCAGGTCGTTGAGCAGATCCTTGAGCGCATCACGCCCCGCTGGCGAGCGACGGTCCCGGCGTCGCCCGTCGGTGATCGGTGGCGCCAGCACCGTGAGGCCGCCTTACGAGCGCGTGAAGCCCTGGCTCGCGCAGCGGAGTTGAGGCATAACCTCGGCGAAAGCGCACCCGAGCTGTCAGCCGCCGAGCTGCACCCGTGGATCTGGAGCGGAGCATCATCTCTCTGGCAATCAGGTCACTACCGTGAGGCTGTTGAGGGCGCCATCAAGAAGTTGAACGCCGAGACACAGAACAAGGTGGGACGCCGCGATGTCAGCGAGACCGACCTGTTCAAGCAAGCGTTCTCGATGGACGACGCCAAGCCCGGCAAGGCGCGGCTCCGCAGAATGAAGGACGACGGCAGCGACACCTACAAGTCTGTCCAGCGGGGCGCGATGACCTTCGCGGAAGGCGTGTTTGCGGGCATCCGTAATCCACTGACACATGAGTCCGACCAGGAACTGTCAGAGCAAGAAGCGCTGGAGTACCTGGCTGCTCTGAGTGTTCTGGCACGGTGGGTCGACCAGTCTCAGACGGAGGCATCAGCATGAGTGACGTCGGCCAGATCGAGCGCAAGACGCAGGACCGTGTCGTCAAGCTGTTCACCGAGCAGCTCGGCTACGAGTACGGCGGCAACTGGGAGTACCGCCAGGGCAACTCGAACATCGAAGAGGCGCTGCTCACCCAGAACCTCAAAGCGCGCGGCTACTCCGACCCCCTGATCTCACGCGCCATCGACCAACTCAAGAAAGCTGCCGCTGTCAGCGCCGGCCACGACCTGTACGAGGCGAACCGCGAGGTCTACGAACTGCTGCGCTACGGCGTCAAGGTGAAGCCGAGCGTCAGCGACCCAGCGGTGACGGTCTGGCTGATCGACTGGAGCGATCCGAACGCCAATCACTTCGTCGTCGCCGAGGAAGTCACGGTGCTCGGCCAGCACACCAAGCGGCCCGACGTGGTGCTCTACGTCAACGGCATCGCCTTCGCCATCATCGAGCTGAAGCGCTCGTATGTCGGTGTCTCCGAAGGCATCCGGCAGACACTCGGCAACCAGGACAAGCAGTTCATCCGGCCGTTCTTTTCGACGGTGCAGCTGGTCTTCGCTGGCAACGACGTCGAGGGGCTGCGCTACGGGGTTATTGACACACCCGAGAAGTACTGGCTGGCGTGGAAGGAGCCGTCCGATGTCGCTGGTCCGCTTGACCGCGCTTTGCTGCAACTGTGCAACAAGGCCCGCTTTCTCGAACTGATCCACGACTTCACCGTCTTCGACGCTGGCGTTCGCAAGACGGCTCGGCACAACCAGTTCTTCGGCGTGACGGCCGCTCAGGAGCGAATCGCCAAACGTGAGGGCGGCATCATCTGGCACACCCAGGGTTCGGGCAAGAGCCTGACGATGGTGTGGCTGGCCAAGTGGATCCGTGAACAGGACGGAGCCAACCGCGTCCTTCTGATCACCGACCGCACGGAACTCGACGAGCAGATTGAGGGCGTGTTCAAGGGTGTCAACGAGCAGATTTATCGCACGGGACTGCTGCACGGATAGGTGACATCGACTCTGTGGTGCCGTTCGGTGCCGCAGGAGAGGATGTGCACCATGCCCA
>NZ_JBXASS010000018.1:0-53943 GCF_058809565.1 Dermacoccus sp. MPR-E5
GCTACCGAGGCCGGCGCCCCATCGCCGCCACAACACCCGAAATCACCCAACTCAACCCCACGTGACTCCAATCAGGTTGACAGCTTCCGGTGGACGAAAATCGCAGGTACGCACGGGCCGCTGTGGGGCGCCCGGGCGGCTTTGCCGGCCCCGCCACCGTCATCACCGCATGCTCGCGTGACGTCGCACAGCCGAACTAGCGAGTCCGCTTCATCCCAGACATGCAGATCGCCCCGCCCTTCCAGAGGAAGGGCGGGGCGATCTTTGGTGCGAGTGATCAGATGGCGTGCTCGCCACTGAAGTATTCGAACGTCCACAGCACGACTGCAACGCAGACAAGCGGAGCGGCGATGAACACGATCCACCAGCCGACAGCCATCCCGAACGCGAGCAGCGCAATCGCAGCGGCGAGCCACAGCGGCGTCCACGAGTAGGGCGAGAAGAAGCCCTGCTCGCCGGACACTTCGCTGATCTCGCCCTCGGGGCGGTCGCTCGGGCCCGCACCCAGCTTGCGGTCGGTGACCGCGAAGTAACCGGCGATCATGAGGCCGAAGCCGGTGCTGAGCGCGAGGCCGACGACACCCACTGGCTCGTCCCAGTGGCTGAAGTGACCGTAGATGAAGATCAGCGGCAAGTAGAAGAGGCCGAGCACGAGGAAGAGCTTGTATGACGTCTTCATGCGGTGTGAGCCTTTCCACCCAGCTGGTCAACCGTGTCCTGCGCCGGCAGGACGGAGAAGACCCCGACCTCCGGGTGGTGCAGGTCGAACGCGGGGCGCTCGGAACGGATGCGCGGGATGCTGTTGAAGTTGTGACGCGGCGGCGGGCAGGACGTCGCCCACTCGAGCGAGGCCCCGAAGCCCCACGGGTCGTCCTCCGTGACGAGCGGCGCCTTCTTCCACGTGATGTACACGTTGTAGAGGAACGGCAGCATCGAGGCACCCAGCAGGAACGAGCCAACGGTCGAGACCTGGTTCAAGGACTGGAACCCGTCCTCCGGGAGGTAGTCGGCGTAACGACGGGGCATGCCCTCGACACCCAGCACGTGCTGAACGAGGAACGTCAGGTGGAAGCCGACGAACAGCAGCCAGAAATGGATCTTGCCGATCGTCTCGTTCAGCATGCGGCCGGTGAACTTCGGCCACCAGAAGTAATACCCCGCGAACATCGCGAACACGACGGTGCCGAAGACGACGTAGTGGAAGTGCGCCACGACGAAGTAAGAGTCGGACAGGTGCAGGTCGAGCGCCGGGCTGGCGAGGATGACACCCGTCAGACCACCGAAGAGGAAGGTCGCGAGGAAGCCGAGCGCCCACAGCATCGGAGTCTCGAAGGTGAGCGAGCCACCCCACATGGTGCCGATCCAGTTGAAGAACTTCACGCCGGTCGGGACGGCGATGAGCATCGTCATGACGGCGAAGAAGGGCAGGAGCACCTGGCCGGTCGCGTACATGTGGTGAGCCCACACCGAGACCGACAGCGCGCCGATGGCGATCGTCGCGAAGACCAGTGTCTTGTAACCGAAGATCGGCTTGCGCGAGAAGACCGGCAGGACCTCGGAGATGATGCCGAAGAACGGCAGCGCGATGATGTACACCTCGGGGTGCCCGAAGAACCAGAACATGTGCTGCCAGAGCATGGCTCCGGCCGTTTCCGAGTCGAACACGTGCGCATTCATCGTGCGGTCGAGGCCGAGGCCGAACAGCGCAGCGGCGAGGACCGGGAAGACGAGCAGCACGAGGATCGAGGTGATGAGCACTGTCCACGTGAAGATCGACGTGCGGAACATTGTCATGCCGGGAGCGCGCATGCAGACGATCGTCGTGACGAAGTTGACCGCACCCATGATCGAGGCGAAACCGGTCAGCGCGAGGCCGTAGACCCACAGGTTGCCGCCGAGACCGGGGCTGTAGGTGGTGCTCGACAGCGGCGCGTACGCGAACCAACCGAACGAGGCCGCACCCTGCGGCGTCAGGAAGCCGGCCACTGCGATGAGGCTGCCGAAGAGGTAGAGCCAGTAGGCGAACATGTTGAGTCGCGGGAAGGCGACGTCGGGCGCGCCGATCTGCAGCGGCATGAGCGCGTTCGCGAAGCCCGAGAACAGCGGCGTCGCGAACATCAGGAGCATCACCGTGCCGTGCATGGTGAACAGCTGGTTGAACTGCTCCGGGTTGTCGACGATTTGCAGGCCGGGCGACCACAGCTCGGCACGGATGACCAGAGCCATCGCACCACCGAGCAGGAAGAAGATGAACGACGTGATGAAGTACAGGTTGCCGATGACCTTGTGGTCGGTCGTCGTCAACCACTTGACGATGGTTCGGCCCGCGTTGAAGTCCTCAGGACGCCGTGCCTCGGGGCGCTGCTGAAGGCCTGCGGCGGGAGTCGTAGCCGTAGCCATTACTTACCCTCCTTGACGATGTCCGACGCGCCGACACCCTCGGGCAGGTACTGCTGGTCCTGCGGGGCGACGCTGGAACGGTTGAGGGAGTTCGACAGGAAGCCGGACTTGCCCTGCTTGCGCAGGTCGTCCATGTGCTTGTCGTACTCCGCCTGCGAGACGACCTTCACGTTGAAGAGCATCTGAGAGTGGTACGCACCGCACAGCTCGGCGCACTTGCCCTTGAAGGTGCCCTCTTGCGTCGTGTCGACGGCGAACTTGTTCACCTTGCTCGGGATCATGTCGAGCTTCTGCAGGAACTGCGGCACCCAGAACGTGTGGATGACGTCGCGCGTCGTCAGCACGAACTCGACGCGCTTGTTCACGGGCAGGTACAGCGTCGGCAGTCCGGCCTCGGCGCCCGGCTTGCCGGCCTTCATGTCACCCATGACGCCGGTGTCGTAGGTCTTGGCGTCGACGTAGTTGAAGTCCCAACTCCACTGCTTGCCGACGACGTTGATCGTCACGTCGGGCTTCGGCTTGGTGTCGAGCAGCTTGTTCTCCAGCCCGACCGTCTTGCCGAACAGCACGGCGACCATGAAGATCGGCACGACCGTGTAGAGGATCTCCATCGGCACGTTGTACTGCATCTGCGCCGGGAAGCCCGTGTCGCTCTTGCGACGGCGGTAGCGCAGGATGCACCAGAGCATGAGGCCCCAGACGAGCACGCCGACGGCGAGCGCCCAGTACCAGGTGTCCACCCAGAAATCGATCACATGGTGGGAGTTCTCGGTGACGCCCTCGGGCAGCCAGCCGCGGCTGACCTCTCCGGAGCACGCGGTCAGCGGCAGTACCGCTCCACCGACACCGACAGCAGCAATTCGACGACGCCACGAGGGGCTCGTCTTCCGTAAGGGCCGACGCACAGCGTCCACCTTCCTCAGATCCATACCAGGCACATTCAAACCTTATCCCAGGCTCAGACTTCGCCAAGGGTCGGGGGGTATCTCCTGGCTCTAACGATTGCCTAACGGCACCCGCGCGCCCGGCACCAGACCGGTGATCGGCGGCGAGGTGACGAGGTGCGCGACGGCGTCGCGGTACGCCGAACGCTCCATGGTGGTGATGCCCAGGCTCGCGAGGTGGTCCGTGCGCCACTGCACGTCGATCAGACGCGGCCCGGGCTCGGCGAACACGACCTCGCTCAGCGCCCACAGCGCCACCTTCGATGCGTCAGTCGCGACGTGGAACTTCGACTCGCCGGCGAACAACCCACCGAGCGCGAGCCCATAGAGGCCGCCGACGAGTTCGCCGTCCTGTCTCACCTCGATCGAGTGCGCCACCCCGAGGCGGTGGAGTGCGCCGTAGGCCGAGGCGACGGCGGGGGTGATCCACGCGCCGTCACGGCTCGGGTCGGCGCAGGCGGCGACAACGTCGTCGAACGCGGTGTCGATGCTCACCTCCATCGTCCGGCCCGAGCGACGCAGGCTGCGGGAGACGTGGAAGTCACCGCGACGCAGGACGCCGCGCTCCAGCGGCGACCACCAGCCGAGCGGTTCGCCGCCGCCCTCCCCCAGACCCATCGGGAAGACGCCCTGGGAGTACGCCCCGACGATCGTCGCCGGTTCGAGGTCGGCGCCGAGGGCGACGAGGTCGTCATCGGCGTCGAAGTCGGCGTCGGCGAAGTTCCACCGGCACTCGAGCTCGAGCGGGTTCACGACCGCCGATCACGCAGGCGCGCCGCCACCTCGCCTGCCGCGGCGTCACCGTAAGCCGCGCGGAAGCGGTCGAGGAAGGCGGGCGCCTTCAGCACGTACTCCTGGGTGCCGACGGTCTCGATGACGTGAGCGGCGAGCACCGAACCCAGCTGGGCGCAGCGCTCCAGCTCGAGCTGCCACGACAACCCGGCCAGGAATCCAGCGCGGAAGGCGTCGCCGACGCCCGTCGGGTCGACCGCCTGCGCGATCTGGGCGACGGGCACGTCGATCGTCGGCTCACCGCGGCGGTGGATGCTCGCGCCGTCCTTGCCGCGGGTGATGACACGTACCCCGACGCGGTCGAGGATCTCGTCGGCGCTCCAGCCCGTCTTCTGCTCCGTGAGGTGCGATTCGTACTCGTTGGTGAACAGGTACTGCGCGCCGTCGATGATGTCGCGGATGAACGCGCCGTCGCCGAAGGCCAGCTGCTGGGAGGGGTCCGCGACGAACGGGATGCCCCGACGCCGGCACTCCTGCGTGTTGCGACGCATGCCCTCCGGGTCGTGCGCGCCGATGAGGACGAGGTCGAAACCCCCGTGGCGCTCGGCGATCGGGCCGAGTTCGACCTCGCGCCCCTCCGACATCGCACCCGGGTAGAACGACGCCATCTGCGCCATGTCGTTGTCGGTCGTGCAGACGAAACGCGCGGTGTGCTGCGTCTGCGAGATGCGCACCTCAGAGGTGTCGACGCCATGACGCTCCAACCAGGAGCCGTAGTCGGCGAAATCGGCGCCCACGCACCCGATGAGGATCGGGCGCAGGCCGAGGTTGCCGAGGCCGAACGCGATGTTGCCCGCCACGCCTCCGCGGCGGATCTGCAGGTCGTTCACGAGGAACGAGACCGAGATCTTGTCGAGCTGCTCGACGACGAGCGAATCGGCGAAACGCCCGTCGAACGTCATGAGATGGTCGGTTGCGATGGAACCCGTCACTGCGATCTTCACCGCATCAACCTACCGTGAAACGCGTTCGGCGCCCACGCTGCCATCGCAGCAGTGGGCGCCGAGGCGGAGCCGATCGGATCAGCTGAAGCTGTCACCGCATGCGCAGGAGCTGCCCGCGTTCGGGTTGTCGATCGTGAAGCCCTGCTTCTCGATCGTGTCGGCGAAGTCGATGGAGGCGCCGTCGAGGTACGGCGCGCTCATGCGGTCGACCACGACCTCGACGCCACCGAAGTCGCGCACGAGGTCACCGTCGAGGGTGCGCTCGTCGAAGTAGAGCTGGTAGATGAGGCCCGAGCAGCCGCCCGGCTGCACGCCGACGCGCAGGCGAAGGTCGTCACGGCCCTCCTGCTCGAGCAGGCTCTTCACCTTGGCTGCGGCGACGTCCGTCAGAATGACGCCGTGGGTGGCCGTCTCGGCCTGGGTGTTCGTCTCCACCGTCATCGTGGATCGATCCTCTCTCACGTCTTCGGTCCTGGTGGTCTCCAGGCCGTTCTTCGTGCAACACCGCGGCGGCCCGCCGTGTTCCCGCCCCACCTTACGCGCCGCCGAGGCGCGCCAGTGACGAGCGGACCGGCTCGAGCACTCCGACGACGGCGGCAGCCGCCGTCAGGCACGCAATGGCGGCGAGCAAGAACACGAACCGCCAGACGAACGCAGGGACGTGACCGACGCGCGCGAGCTCCATCGCGTCGTCACGCCCGACGTGGGGGCGGAACAGCTCGAGCGCGGAGCGCAGCCCGCCGACGAGCAGGAACCACGACGCGCTCGCCACGACGACGTTCGTGACGGGATCGGAGGCCCAACGTAGCGTCGCGACGAGCAACGCCCCGACGCACGCGATGACGACGACGCCGAACGCGTTGCGCAGGAGCAGTGCCATGAGTGCGACGACAACGGCGCCGGCGACGAGCCAGATCCGCGCCTGGTCTGCGCGCAGGGCGACCAGACCCCCGAGCCCGACGATCCCGGGCGCCGGGTACCCGGCCAGGAGGGTCAGCACGACGCCGAGCCCACCCTGTCGGCCGACGCTTACCGCCTCACCTGACGAATCACGGTTGAGCCGCACCGAGCGGACGCTGCGCCCCGCGAGAAGAGCGACGAGGGTGTGCCCCGCCTCGTGGACCGCGGTCACGGCATGACGCAACGGGCCGAACAACCAGCCTGCCAGCGCGCACACGGCACCGACGACGGCGCTCAGCAGCATGAGGTCGTCATTCATGTCCCGACATCGCCCCCTCGGGATGGATGAGGCTCTTGACCCCGGCCTTCACCACAGGCACCCGACAGCGGGTGAGGCCACGCGCCATCACGCAGGCCTCACCCGTCGTCGTCGAGCGCCCAGTGTCACGCGCCGTCCGAGGCCTTCGCGACGCGCTGCAGGAGAACCGCCTCGGCGAGGCAGACCTTCGCGAACTCGCCGAGGTGCAGCGATTCGTTCGCGCCGTGCGCGCGGGTGTCGGGGTCTTCGACACCGGTGACGAGCAGCGCAGCGTTGGGCATCATCTCCGCGAACAAGGAGACGAACGGGATCGAGCCGCCGATGCCGACGTCGACGGGGTCGCTGCCCCAGGCGTCACGGAAGGCGGCGCGGGCCTCGTCGTAGAGCGGGCCGGTGGCGTCGGCGTCGAAACCGGAACCGATCTCCTCGAGCTCCACCTCCACCTGCGCACCCCACGGTGCGTGGGAGCGCAGGTGCTCGGCGAGCGCCTCGTAGGCGGCCTGCGGGTCCTGCCCGGGGGCGACGCGCAGCGACAGCTTGGCTCGCGAACTCGCCGCGAGCGTGTTGCTCGCGACGTCGACGCCCGTCGCGTCGAGCCCGATGACGGTGATGCTCGGCCCACGCCACAACCGCGCGGTCAGCGGGCCCGTGCCGATGAGCTGCGTGCCCTCGAGCATGCCGGCGTCGCGGCGCAGCTCCTCGGGCGTGTAGTCGATGTCGACGTTCTCGTCGGAGTCCAGCCCGGCGACGGCGACGCTGCCCGCGTCGTCATGAAGCGTTGCGAGCAGGCGGCACAGCGTCGTCAGCGAGTCGGGGACGGCGCCCCCGAACATGCCCGAGTGCACCGAGTGCGCCAGGGTGCGGACGGTGACGACGGCGCGGACGGTGCCGCGCAGGGTCGTCGTCAGCGCCGGCGTGCCGACGGCCCAGTTCGCTGAGTCGGCGAGCACGAGGACGTCGGACGTCAGCTCGTCCGCGTACGTGCGCAGCAGTGCGGGCAGGGAGTCGGAGGCGATCTCCTCCTCCCCCTCGATGAAGAGGGTGACGGTGCAGGGCAGGTCGTCGCCCCAGGCGCGGATCGCGGCGATGTGCGCCATGACACCGGCCTTGTCGTCGGCCGCGCCGCGGCCGTAGAGGCGACCGTCGCGCTCGGTCGGTTCGAACGGCGGGCTCTGCCAGTCGGCGTCGTCACCGGGGGGCTGGACGTCGTGGTGGGCGTACATGAGGACACGCGGCGACCCTGCGGGTCCTTCCTTGTGCGCGATGACGGCCGGGCGGCCGCCCTCGGAGACGACCTTGACGTCCATCCCCTCGGCCTCGAGCAGCTTCGCGACGGCGCGCGCGGAGTCGTCGACGTGCTGTTGGTCGAACGATCCGAGGGAGACGCTGGGGATGCGCGTGAGGGCCTTGAGGTCCTCGACGACGCCGGGCATGAGGGTGGCGATGCGCTGGCGGAGATCCTCCGGGGCGCCCGCGTTCACGGTGGCAGTCACAGCCGCCACGGTATCCCCCGCGCGCCCGTGTCGGGGATGGGAGGCGCGCGGGCGTGACGTAAAATGGCGCGGGTGCGAGCAGTGAAGAAGAAGACGAGCAGCGGCGCCACCGCCGTCGGAGCCACCGCGGTCGAGAAGGATGCGACGCGCGAGCCGGCCGCCCCGACGAATGATGCGGCGCACACTCCGCGCCCCGGTGCGAAGAACCGCCCGACGCCTAAGCGCAGGGACCAGGAGGCCGCTCGTCGGCGCCCCCTCGTCGAGACCGACCGCAAGGCAGCCAAGGCGGCAGAGAAGGAGCGCGCACGCGAGGCGCGCGCCCAGCAGCGCGCAGCCGCCGATCGTGGCGAGGAATCCGCGCTGCCGCTGCGCGACCGCGGCCCCGAGAAGCGCTACATCCGTGACCGCGTCGACGCCCGCCTCAGCCTGGGCGAGGTCGCGATGCCGCTCATGTTCATCCTGATCTTCTCGTGGTTCCTGCTGCCCAAGCTGGCCGCCATCACCCTGGCGCTCGTGTGGGTCATCGTCCTCGCGGGCCTCATCGACTCTGCCCTGCTGTGGCGCGGCATCAAGAAGGACCTCATCGCCAAGTTCGGTGCCGTGCCGCGCGGCGGCGCCCTCTATGCGGTGACGCGCTCGATGCAGATGCGCCGCCTGCGCTTCCCCCGTCCGACGGTGAAGCGGGGCGACACGGTCGCCTGACGCGCCTCACCTCGGCACGTCCAGAACGAACGCATGACGAAGGGGGTCGCACCATCCGGTGCGACCCCCTTCGTCATGTCGTCAGAGGAGACGCCGCCGAGGCGGGAGGCGCTCATCGCGTCAGCTGCTGCGCGTCTGCACCTCGACGAACGGCGGCTTCGTGACGACGGCCTCGAGCATGCGACCACGCACGTCGACGACGACCTGGTCGCCCTCGGCGAGCATCGGCGAGACGAGCGCGAGCGCGACGCCCATGCCGAGGGTCGGCGAGAACGTCCCGGACGTCACCTCGCCGAGTTCAGCGCCCTCGGCGTCACGCACGATGCAGTGCGCGCGCGGGATGCCGCGGCCGGTGAGCTTGAGGCCACGCGAGATGCGACGCGGGCCCTCGGCCTTCTCCTTGGTCAGGGCGTCCTTTCCCCAGAACGCGTCCTTCTTCCAGCCGACGGCCCAGCCGGAGCGCGCCTGCACGGGCGTGATGTCGAGCGAGAGATCCTGCCCGTGCAGGGGGTATCCCATCTCGGTGCGCAGGGTGTCGCGCGCCCCGAGGCCGCAGGGCAGACCCTCGTAGGGGGCCGCGGCCTCGACGAGGGCGTCCCACAGCGCGAGGGCGTCGTCCCAGCGGCAGACGAGTTCGTAGCCGCGCTCACCGGTGTAGCCGGTGCGGCACACGGTGACGGGGCGGCCCTGCCAGTCGGCCTCGTCGAAGCTCATGTAGTCGTGGTCGACGGGCAGAGCGAGTGCGGAGACGACCTCGTCGGACTTGGGACCCTGGACGGCGAGCACGGCGTATTCCTCGTGCGCGTCGGCGACCTCGATACCCTCCGGCGCGGCCTCCTCGAGGCGGCGCACGACCTCGGCCGTGTTCGCGGCGTTGGGGATGAGGAACAGATCGTCCTCGGCCTTGACGTAGACGATCAGGTCGTCGACGACCCCGCCGCTCTCGTCGCAGCACATCGTGTACTGGGCCTGGCCGGGCCCGATCTTGCGCAGGTCGTTCGTCAGGCACGAGTTGACGAAGTCGAGCGCGCCGGCACCCTTCACCGTCGCCTTGCCCAGGTGGCTCACGTCGAAGATGCCGACGCGCTCACGCACCGCTGTGTGCTCGCGCACGACACCTCCGCCCGGATACTCGATGGGCATGTCCCATCCTCCGAAGTCGGCCATCTTCGCCCCGAGGGCGCGGTGACGCTCGTCGAGGGGCGAGAGCTTGTTCTCAGTCATGCCTCGAACCTACCGCGCCCACCACGTCCTACGGGCCGTTAAGCTCGCCCCAGCAGCACGCACGCCGATGACCTCGGCATCACCCACGAAAGGGGCCCCACATGGTCGACATCACCCTCAGCGACAAGAGCGCGGACGCCATCGCAGCCGACGCCACCGTCGTCCTCACCGCACCGACGAAGGACGGCGCCCGCGTCATCGACCCCGTCGGAGTCTCCCCCGCCGCCGTCAAGGCGCTCAACGAGGCTCTCGCGACGCTCGAGGCGAAGGGTCGCGCCGACGAGGTGCTGCGCCTGTCGGGTGCCGGCGACCTGAGCGGCCTCGTCATCGCCGTCGGCTCGGGCGTCGACGCCGAGCAGGCGCCGACGAAGGCCTCCGCGCTGCGTGACGCCGCCGGCGCCGCCGCGCGTTCGCTCACGGGCACCTCGAGCGCCGTCTTCGCCTTCCCCGCGGTCGCCGACGACCTCGTCCAGGCCATCTGCGAGGGCATCGCCCTCGGCGCGTACGCCTACACCGCGTACAAGAGCAAGCCGAAGGACGCCCTCGCCAAGGCAACGCTGCTCGTCACCGACGCGAAGTCCTCCGGCGCCCTCGCGGGCGTCGAGACCGCGGCGGCCGTCGTGACCGCGCAGAACTGGGCGCGCGACCTCGTCAACATGCCGCCGCTCGACCTCAACCCCGCCTCGTTCGCCGACATCGTCCGCAAGCGCATGTCGGGCACCAAGGTCAAGGTCGACATCATGGACGAGAAGGCCCTCGCCAAGGCCGAGTGCGGCGGCCTCATCGGCGTCGGCCGCGGCTCGGCGCGTCCGCCGCGCCTCGTGACGCTGACGTACAAGCCCGCGAAGGCGACGAAGCACATCTCCATCGTCGGCAAGGGCATCACGTTCGACTCCGGCGGCCTGTGCATCAAGCCCGCCAACGGCATGGCGACGATGAAGTGCGACATGGCCGGCGCCGCCGCCGTCGCGGCCTTCCTCGAGGCCGTCGCCGCGCTCGAGCTGCCGGTCGCCGTCACGGGCTACCTGTGCCTCGCCGAGAACATGACGGGCGCCGACGCGCAGCGTCCCGGCGACGTCATCCGCATGCACGACGGCACGACCGTCGAGATCGACAACACCGACGCCGAGGGGCGCCTCGTCATGGCTGACGGCCTGTGCTACGCCACCGAGGAGGAGCCCGATCTCATCATCGACATCGCGACGCTCACCGGCGCGGCCGTGCTCGCGCTCGGCAACCGCACGGCGGCGATCGTCGGCAACAACGACGAGGTGCGCGACGAACTGATCGCGGCCTCCGAGCGCGTCGACGAGCACATGTGGCCGATGCCGCTGCTCGAGCACCTGCGCCCGAGCATCGACTCCGAGGTGGCCGATCTCAAGCACACCGGCGAGCGCATGGGTGGGCTCATCACCGCGGCGATGTTCCTCAAGGAGTTCGTCGGCGAGAAGAACGGCGAGCAGATCGACTGGATCCACATGGACATCGCGGCGCCCGCGTTCAACGAGGGCAGCCCCTACGGCGTCAACCCCAAGGGCGGCACCGGTTTCGCCGTCCGCACCCTCGTCGAGCTGGCTCGCGCCTGATCGAGCAGGCCCGCGGGTGGGCACAGCCGCTTTCCTACCCGCGGGTATTCGGGGCGGGTTTCCGCAACCCCGTCCGCGAGTGACAAGATGGCCTTGATCGGGGAGATCCGCTCGCTGCGAAGTGCCCCGGAGTTCACAACTTCATCCGCGAAACCAAAGTGAATTTTGGATTGAGGAGACCTCCACCCATGTCTGACCGCGTGACCATGCCGGCCCTCGGCGAGTCGGTGACCGAAGGCACCGTGACCCGCTGGCTGAAGAACGTCGGCGACACCGTCGCCGTTGACGAGCCGCTGCTGGAGGTCTCCACGGACAAGGTCGACACGGAGATTCCGTCGCCGATCGCCGGAACGCTGCAGGAGATCCTCGTCGAAGAGGATGAAACGGTGCCGGTCGGCGCCGACCTCGCCGTCATCGGTGACGGCGACGCTCCCGCGTCGTCCGACTCCGGTTCCGACTCCTCCTCGGACGACTCGCAGGAGGCCGAGCCGCAGGCCGAGGCCGACGAGAAGAAGGACGAGGCCGCCGAGAGCGCGTCGCAGGCGTCCGAGAGCTCGAACTCCTCGAACGACTCCGCCGGTGAGGTCTCCGGCGGCGAGAAGGTGACGATGCCCGCGCTCGGCGAGTCCGTCACCGAGGGCACGATCACGCGCTGGCTCAAGTCCGAGGGCGACGACGTCGCCGTTGACGAGCCCCTGCTCGAGGTCTCCACGGACAAGGTCGACACCGAGGTTCCCTCCCCCGTCGCGGGCAAGCTGACGAAGATCCTCGTCGCCGAGGACGAGACGGTTCCGGTCGGCGCCGACCTCGCCGTCATCGGCGGCTCGGCCGGCTCGAGCTCCTCCGACGACTCGGCCGAGGCCGAGAAGGCGGAGAAGAACCAGGACGAGGTCGACTCGAAGAAGCAGGACGAGGCCGTCGAGGCCGCGGAGTCGAAGAACGAGACGCCGGCCCCGGTCAAGGACGACGAGGCCGCCGAGAAGGAAGCCCCGAAGGCCGAGTCGTCGGCGAGCGAGGCGCCGAAGGACGAGGCCCCCAAGGCCGGCGCCGGCTCCGACAAGCAGCAGGAGACGTCGACGAAGGTTGACAACTCCGGCACCTACGTCACGCCTCTCGTGCGCAAGATCGCGGCCGAGAACAACATCGACCTGTCGACGATCACGGGCACCGGCGTCGGTGGCCGCATCCGCAAGCAGGACGTCCTCGACGCTGCGAAGAAGGCCCAGGAGCCGAAGCAGGAGGCCGCCCCGGCTGCGTCCGCCGCGGCTCCGGCAGCATCCTCCACCCCGGCCGCGTCGACGACGACGCCGCAGCCGTCCGCCGAGGCTCAGGCCAAGCGCGGCACGACGGAGAAGATGTCGCGTCTGCGCAAGGTCATCGCGCAGCGCATGGTCGAGTCGCTCGCCGTCTCCGCGCAGCTGACGGCCGTCGTCGAGGTCGACCTGACGAAGGTCGCGAGTATCCGTGCGCGCAACAAGGAGAGCTTCAAGTCTCGCGAGGGCGTCAACCTCTCCTACCTGCCGTTCATCACGACGGCTGTCGTCGAGGCGCTCAAGGCGTTCCCGCAGGTCAACTCCTCGGTCGACGGTGACAACATCGTCTACCACAACGCCGAGCACATCGGCATCGCGGTCGACACGCCGCGCGGCCTGCTCGTGCCCGTCATCAAGGACGCGGGTGACCTGTCGATCGCCGGCATCGCGAAGAAGATCGCCGACCTCGCCGCTCGCACGCGTGACAACAAGGTGACGCCGGACGAGCTGGGTGGCGGCACGTTCACGATCTCGAACATCGGCTCGAACGGTTCGCTCATCGACACCCCGATCATCAACCAGCCGCAGGTCGCCATCCTCGGCACCGGCGCGATGGTCAAGCGTCCCGTCGTCGTCACCGATGAGTTCGGCAACGACTCGATCGCGATCCGTCAGATGATGAACCTCGTCCTCACCTACGACCACCGCGTGGTCGACGGCGCCGACGCCGGTCGCTTCCTCTCGGCCATCAAGGCTCGCCTGGAAGAGGGCGCCTTCGAGGTGTGATCGTCGCGGGCTAGTCTGACCGCATGACTGGACAGCGCATCGCCATCACCGGTTCCTCCGGAGTGATCGGCGGTGCGCTGTCATCATGTCTGCGTCGCCGCGGCGACACCGTCATCCGGATCGTCCGACGACCGGCGGTCGCACCGGGCGAGGTGACGCTGCCCGAGGCCCGCAGCTCGAACAGCCGATTCGTCGAGACGCTCGTCACCGTCGATGCGGTCGTCAACCTGGCCGGGGCGGGCGCCGGCGATCATCGGTGGAGCCGCGCGTACAAGGACACGATTCGCGAGTCGCGGATCGAGACGACGTCGACGCTCGCCGACGCGCTGGCGGAGGTGCCCCAACGGATTCGTCTCGTCTCGGGTTCGGCGATCGGCTTCTACGGCGATCGCGGTGACGAGGTGCTCGACGAGACGAGCGCACCCGGGGAAGACTTCCTCGCTCGCGTCTGCATCGAGTGGGAAGCTGCGGCGATGAGGGCTGCGAAGCGCCACGACGTCGCCCTCGCGCGCACCGGTCTCGTCATGACGGGCGAGGGCGGAGCGTTCGCTCCCTTACTCACGACGACGCGGCTGTGCGCAGGGGGCCCATTGGGTTCGGGGCGGCAGTGGTGGAGCTGGATCACGCTGCGTGACGAGGTGCGCGCGCTGATGTTTCTCCTCGACCACCCCGACGTCGTCGGGCCCGTCAACCTCGTCGCACCGCGCGCGAGTCGGCAGGCCGATCTCGCGCAGGCACTCGCGCGCTCGCTGCGGCGCCCCGCTGCCCTGCGCGTACCGAAGAGTGCATTGCGCTTCGTCCTCGGTGAGATGGCCGACCAGGTGACCGCGTCGACGCGGGTACGCCCCCACGTGCTCGAAGCTGCCGGGTTCGACTGGCAGGACGAGAACCAGGACCAGGCGCTCGACCGGCTCGTCGCGTCGGCGCTCTGACCGGCGCGCGTCGGGAGGCTGACCGGGCGCGTGGCGCGCTCTCGTCCGGTTCGTGACGTAGACATGATGCGCCTCAGCCCGCTGACCAGGACGCGATGCGCCAGCCCCTGCCGTCGTGGCTGACGACGAGCCGGACGTCATCGTGACGCGCAGCAACACGCTCGCTCGCGGTCTTGGTGCGGACGTCGTACCCCGACGTCGTGATTCGGCTCGTCAGGCACACCTGGCCACCGCTGCATGACGCCGGCGTCAGCGCGCCGATCGCGTAGCCGAGGCCGTCGTACGACGCGCCCTGCGCGCTCGCCCGCGTGAAGGCCTGCAGGTCGTGCGTGTGAGCAGCCGAGCCCGGCACGAGGCACCGGCCCAGGCCTTCTCGATCCAACGTCGACCAGGCCTTGGCCCGGCAGTCGAGCAGCGCGACGACCTCCTGACGCGTCGGAGCCGTCATCGTGGGCGTCTTCGCACCGGACGCGGGCACCGCCGTCCCCGCCTCCGGGTTGGTCGAGGGCGACACCGCGTTCGGCATCGCCTTCGACGGCGGTGCGGGCGTCACCGTCGTCGAGGACGACGCCGAGTTCGCCGGTGTCACACCAGGGTTGGCGCGCGCGTAGGCCGCGCTCGTCGAAGATCCGGCGTCATCCGCCGAGTCTCCGCCTGCGTGAACGGGCCACATCGCTGCTGCTGCGACGACGCACGCCCCCAGCAGCGCCGCGGGCACCCAGCGACCAACTCTCCAGCGCGCGCCCGCCGCGTCAGCACGTCGCCCAGCGTCGACGGCCCCTGGACGCCACGTCCGTCTTCCCCCGACCTCGCCGCGGGTTTCAGCGCCACGACGCCCCCGTCGCCCACGACGTCCGCCCCTGAGTGACGACCCATGGCGCTCCGCGTCGGCCGGCTCGAGGAACTGCCGCCGCTGCGCCTCGTCCCGCAGTCGTCGCGTGATCGACTCACCAACGGCAGGGGTGTCACTCCCCTCGCCAATCGGCACGGCGGTCGGCACGGGCACCGGGCGTGCGGTGGCGACACCGCGCAGCCGGGTCGCCAGCTCCGCGGCGTGCGGGCGCGACGACGGCGTCTGTGCGAGGCACGCCGTGATGAGGTCGACGAGCGCGTCCGGCGCGTCGGGCAGGACGTCGACGAGGTGCGGCCGCAGCGCTGCGACGGGCGGCGGCGTCCCCAGGAGACAGAACCAGGCGAGCGCCCCGAAGGAGTACACGTCGGCCGCAGCGCTGGGCGGTTCGCCGTCGACGATCTCGGGAGCGACGAACCCGTAGGTGGCCCAGTCGGCCCCGTCGGCGCGTGCCGCGACACGCGTGGCCCCCAGGTCTGCGATCGCAGGGCGTCCCTGGTGGTCGAAGAGAATGTTGGACGGGGTGAGGTCGGCGTGCACGCATCCTCGGTCGTGGAAACCCGCCATGGTCGCCGCGACCGGAGCGAGCGCCGTCACGCACTCGCCGACGGTGAGTCCGCCGCGTCCTCGCACGACGTCGTCGAGCCTGCCGCCGGCCATGTACTCGAGCACGAGCGCGCTGTGGCCCTCGGCGCTCGTCGTGAGATCGAGGGCCTCGACGACGTGGGGCCCCGCGTGGCGCCGCAGCATCCGCCATTCCGAACGCGCGGTGATCGCGGGTTCCGTGCCGACCTTGATCGCGACGGTGCCCTGCGGCCCGGTGGCGCGCCACACCGACGAGCTGCCGCCCTGCCCGATGCGCGCTTCGATGGTGTATCCGGCGATCGTGGGTGCGGTGGCGTCGGGCATGGTGACTCCTGGGTTCGGCGTGCGAGGGGCGCCGCGGTCGGCGTCACTGGTTCCACTGTCGCCCAGGAGGGCCGAAGCGTGCGTCGAGTTATCCACAGGCAGGCCGGCGGCCGTCGCGGCGTGTCGGAGAGTAGGCTCGGGGGATGCGTATCCAGCACCTCGGCTTCGCCCCTGACTTCGTCGACTACGAGCAGGCGTGGGAGGTGCAGCGTCAGGTCCACGCCGACGTCGTCGCGGGCGGCGAGGACACGGTTCTGCTGCTCGAGCACTCCCCCGTCTACACGGCGGGCAAGCGCACCGAGGCGCACGAGCGTCCCTTCGACGGCACGCCCGTCGTCGACGTCGACCGCGGCGGCAAGATCACGTGGCACGGTCCGGGTCAGCTCGTGGGCTACCCGATCATGGCGCTGCCCATCCCCATCGATGTCGTCGCGCACGTGCGTCGCCTCGAGCAGCTCATGATCGACGTGTGCGCCGAGTTCGGCGTCGACGCCGACCGCGTGGAGGGACGTTCCGGCACCTGGGTGCTCGCCGACGACAAGGGCCCCGACCGCAAGATCGGCGCCATCGGCGTGCGCGTCTCGAAGCGCGCGACGATGCACGGTTTCTCGCTCAACTGCGACTGCGACCTGTCGTGGACGCAGACGATCGTGCCCTGCGGCATCGCCGATGCCGGGGTGACGACACTGAGCCGCGAGGTCGGTCGTGACGTCACCGTCGCCGAGGTGCTCCCGGTCGTGGAGCGTCACCTGTCGGCGATCGTCGCCCCGTCGAAGGCGGCATGAGCGCCGTCCGCGTACTCGCCGGGAAGTTTTCACCCGCGTACGCTGTTGTTCTGAGCGCTGGCGTGCATCTTCGCGCCGTGTCGCCCTCAATCGCCAAGCCGAGGAGTGCTTTTCTGTGACCGTCGCGCCCGAAGGCCGTCGACTGCTGCGCGTGGAAGCGCGCAACGCCGAAACGCCCATCGAACGAAAGCCGAGCTGGATCCGCACCACGGCGAAGATGGGCCCGGAGTACAACTCGCTGCAGAATCTCGTCAAGGGTGGCGGCCTGCACACCGTGTGCCAGGAGGCCGGCTGTCCCAACATCTTCGAGTGCTGGGAGGACCGTGAGGCCACGTTCCTCATCGGCGGCGACACCTGCACGCGACGCTGCGACTTCTGCGACATCGCGAGCGGCAAGCCGTCCGCCCTCGACCTCGACGAGCCGCGCCGCGTCGCCGAGTCCGTCCGTGAGATGGGCCTGCGCTACGCCACCGTCACCGGCGTCGCGCGCGACGACCTGCCCGACGGTGCCGCGCAGCTGTACGCCGACACCGTGCGCCTCATCCACGAACTCAACCCGAACACGGGTGTCGAGATCCTGCCGCCCGACTTCGGCGCCGTCCCCGAGCTCGTCGGCAAGGTCTTTGACGCCCGCCCCGAGGTGTTCGCCCACAACCTGGAGACGGTACCGCGCATCTTCCGACGCATCCGCCCGGCGTTCACGTACGAGAAGTCGCTCAAGGTGCTGACGATGGCGCGCGAACAGGAGCTCGTGACGAAGTCGAACCTCATCCTCGGCATGGGTGAGGAGGAGCACGAGATCGACCAGGCGCTCGTCGACCTGCACGAGGCCGGCTGCGACATCATCACGATCACGCAGTACCTGCGCCCCTCGAAGCTGCACCACCCGATCGACCGGTGGGTCAAGCCGGAGGAGTTCGTGCACTGGTCCGAGCGTGCCGAGGAGATCGGTTTCTCCGGCGTCATGGCGGGTCCGCTCGTGCGTTCCTCCTACCGAGCCGGCCGTCTGTACGCCCAGGTCATGGCCAAGCGCGGCCAGGAGCTGCCGGAGAACCTGCTGCACCTCGCGGAGGCGGCGTCGTCGCCGGCGCGTCAGGAAGCTGCGTCTTTGGTGGCCCGCGCCGAGACCCGCGTATCCTGACCCCATGGCATCAACCTCCCCCACCAACGAGCCCAAGAAGTCGCGGTTCCGCCACGGTTCGAGCGGCGGCGCCACGAAGGCCGACGGTGCGTCGAGCACGAGAGGCGAGGCCAAGGAGCCGGGCCGCTCCGCTCAGTTCCGTCAGGTGTTCGAGACGGCGCGCGCCAACGACCCCGCGCTGCTGGCGTGGATGATCGGTGCGTTCGCGCTCGTGTTCGTGCTGCTGCTCATCATCGGCTTCAGCATCGGCCACCCGATCTACCTCGGCATCATCGGCGTGCTGCTGGGTGTGCTCGCCGCACTGCTCGTGCTCGCCCGCCGCGCGAACACCGCGATCTACAAGTCGATCTCGGGTCAGCCGGGCGCGAGCGTCGCCGTCATGTCGTCGCTGCGCAAGGGTTGGTTCGTCGAGCAGGAGCCCGTCGGCGTCGACATGGGCCGCAACCGCCAGGTGCGCGACCTCTCGGGTGCCGCGATGGTGTACCGCGCCGTCGGCAAGCCGGGCGTCGTGCTCGTCGCGGAAGGCCCCAAGGGCATGGCCGAGCGTCTGCTCGCCAGTGAGAACAAGCGCACGACGCGGGTGCTCGGCCCCGAGGTTCCGGTGCACACGCTGCGCGTCGGCACCGACGAGGGCTCCGTCCCCGTCGAGCGCCTGCAGAAGGACATGCAGAAGATGCCCAAGGTGCTTACCGACGACGAGGCCGCTCGCATCACCAAGCGCTTGCGCGCCCTTGGGTCGGGCCGCCCCGCAGCTCCGGCCGGTATCGACCCCACGAAGGCACGCGTCAACCGCGCCGCGATGCGTGGCCGCTGAGCCTCCACGCACGAACATGAGAGCCCGCCACCTCGAGTTGGCGGGCTCTCGTGTGTTCTGGGGCTTGTCACTTGTTCCCGCGCCCATGTGCTGCGACGTGGCGATGCGTGTCGTCCCATCCGGTTGACGGGGCGTGAGGCGGGGCAACCCGCATGGGTCGTGCCGTGAAGGTCATGCTGCCTGGGGCGTGCGCGCGGCGAGCGTCAGTGTCGCATCGAGTTCAGCGCGTACGGACGATGACGGTGCCGGCGAGCTTGTCGTGCAGCCCGCGTCCGCTCGAGTCGGTGACGACGGCGGGGATCGCGAGGCAGAGCAGCACGGTGCGGACGGCGCCGGCGAGCAGACCGGGGGCAGCGCCGTCGCTGACGCGCTGCACCTGCATCCCCATGATGCGGTGCCCGAGCGTCATCCCGAGGGTGCTGACGAGCAGGAGGTTCTCGACGGCGAAGACGGCGAGCGGTTTGAAGCCCTCGGCGCCGCTCCCGCCCCAGCGGTAGCCCAGCAACCCCATGGCGATGACGGAGCAGAGCGCCCAGTCGATGAGCAGCGCGACGGCGCGCGGGGCCAGCCGCGCGATGGAGCCGGGGCCCTCGACGGGGCGGTTCTCGGCGGGGTCGGCATCGGCGAGGGGGGCAGCTGGGGGCACGTTCGTTTCCGTTCGGTGGTGTCTCGCACTGTGAGTCGTAGCGCGCCCTCCAAGACTAGAGGTGAGGTGCCTGGATAGGTTGGAGAGGTGGTCGCGCGCCGTGCGCCGACCGGCGTGAACTGTTCACATGTTTCGTAACACCGACGAAACATGAGGGCCATGCCCGGGTAATCGGGGGGTCCTAGCATCGTGGGCAACACGTGGTGTGGTGTCGACCGGCATCGCACACCCCAGTCAGGAGGATCCATGTTCAAGACCGCTGAAGAGGTCGTGAAGTTCATCGAGGATGAGGACGTCAAATTCGTCGACATCCGCTTCTGCGACCTGCCGGGCGTCATGCAACACTTCAACATCCCGGCCGAGAGCTTCGACGCTGAGGCGATCGAGACCGGCCAGATGTTCGACGGCTCGTCCATTCGCGGTTTCCAGGCCATCCACGAGTCCGACATGAAGCTCATCCCGGACCTGCAGACGGCCTACCTGGACCCGTTCCGTGAGTACAAGACGCTCATCATCAACTTCTCGATCGTCGACCCGTTCACGGGCGAGCAGTACTCGCGCGACCCGCGCAATATCGCGGCGAAGGCCGAGGCGTACCTGAAGTCGACGGGGATCGCCGACACGGCGTTCTTCGGCGCCGAGGCCGAGTTCTACGTCTTCGACGACGTGCGTTTCGAGACGAAGCAGAACGCCGGCTACTACTACATCGACTCGATCGAGGCGGCCTGGAACACGGGCCGCGTCGAAGAGGGCGGCAACCTGGGGTACAAGACCCGGTACAAGGGAGGCTACTTCCCCGTCCCGCCCGTCGACCACTTCGCCGACCTGCGCGACGAGATGGTGCTGAAGCTGCACGAGGTCGGCCTCGAGGTCGAGCGCAGCCACCACGAGGTCGGCACGGCCGGTCAGATGGAGATCAACTACAAGTTCAACACCCTGCTGCAGTCGGGTGATGACGTCATGAAGTTCAAGTACGTCATCAAGAACGTCGCGTTCCAGAACGGACGCTCGGCGACGTTCATGCCGAAGCCGCTGTTCGGCGACAACGGTTCGGGTATGCACACGCACCAGTCGTTGTGGAAGGACGGCGAGCCGCTGTTCTACGACGAGCGTGGTTACGGTGGCCTGTCGGACATCGCTCGCTGGTACATCGGTGGTCTGCTCAAGCACGCGCCGTCGCTGCTCGCGTTCACGAACCCGACGGTCAACTCCTACCACCGTCTCGTACCGGGTTACGAGGCGCCGGTGAACCTCGTGTACTCCGCGCGCAACCGTTCCGCGTGCGTGCGTATCCCGATCACGGGCACGTCGCCGAAGGCGAAGCGTGTCGAGTTCCGTGTCCCGGACCCGTCGGCGAACCCGTACCTGTGCTTCGCGGCGCAGCTGATGGCGGGCCTCGACGGCATCAAGAACCGCATCGAGCCGCCGGAGCCGGTCGACAAGGACCTGTACGAGCTGCCGCCCGAGGAGCACGAGGCCATTCAGCAGGTTCCGGGTTCGCTCGGAGACGTGCTCGACGCGCTCGAGGCCGACCACGAGTATCTGCTCGAGGGTGACGTGTTCACGGAGGACCTCATCGAGACGTGGATCGAGTACAAGCGTCTGAACGAGATCGACCCGATTCGTTTCCGTCCGCACCCGCACGAGTTCGAGATGTACTACGACATCTGAGCCTGGGAGGCAAAGGCCGAGCGGGTTCAGATGTCGGAGAAAAAATGGTCATCTGAACCACCTCTGCATCTGGAGGCGAGGGTTGAGGGCCCGAGGCGGGCAGCGAGCGTGAGCGAGCTGCCCCCCCCGGGCCCTCTGTCGTGGCCGAGCGGGTTCAGATGCCGGAGAAAAAATGGTCATCTGAACCGATCTTCAACGCCAGCCCCGCCGTAGCCGAGGAGGATGACCAACGGCCAGCTACGGTGGGCGTCATGGCTGACAACCTCGAATCTGAGATCTTCATCGCTGCTCCCCCGGAGCAGGTGTGGCCGCTCGTCAGTGACCTGCGGCGGATGCCGCAGTGGTCACCGCAGTGTCGCAAGGTGATTGCGCGGGGCCCGATCCGCCGTGGCACGTTCATGCTCAACGTCAATCGTGACGGCAATCTGTGGTGGCCGACGCGTGCCAAGGTGACTGATTTTCACGACCTGCAGCGCGTCGCTTTCCGGGTGCTCGACAACGGCACGACGTGGAGCTTCACGCTCACGCCGCAGGACGGCGGCACCGTGCTGACGCAGCGACGTGACGTGCCGCCGAGCGGTACGTCGAAGGTGTCGGCGCTGCTCGTCGACAAGGTGCTCGGCGGTGAGGACCACTTCGAGGCCAACCTCGTCGCTGGCATGAACACGACGCTGCAGCGCATCCGCGCAGCCGTCGAGGCGCGCTCAGCTCAGGAGTGATAGCCGACGGCTTGGCGCAGCGGGCCCGTCCTCGACCTGAGCCGGCGCCACTCGCGTCGTGCCCAAGAGATGCAGCCCCCGTTCTTGCGCCCAAGTGCACCCGGGTGCACTTGGGCGCAAGAACGGGGTTCACTTCCCCAGGGTGCCGGTTTCTCAGGGCGTGAGTCAGACGTTGGCGGACGCCGGGTGCACGATCTCGGACGCGTCGAGACGGTCGAGAATCCACGCGGTCTCGAACGCCGCTTCCTTCCACGCCTCGTACCGCCCGCTGACGCCGCCGTGGCCCGCGACCATCTCGGTCTTGAGCAGAATCGGTCGCTCGTTCTGGTCACTCGTGACGGTGCGGCGCAGCATCTGCACCCACTTCGCGGGTTCGACGTAGAACACGCGCGTGTCGTTGAGGCTCGTCGTCGCGAGCACCGACGGGTAGTCGACGTCGCGGACGTTCTCGTACGGCGTGTAACTCTTCATGTACGCGTACACGTCCGGGTCGGCGAGCGGGTTGCCCCATTCCTCCCACTCCCCCTGCGTCAGCGGCAGGGACGGGTCGAGCGTCGTCGTCAGAGCGTCGACGAACGGCACCTGCGCGTGCACGGCGCAGAACAGCTCAGGCGACTCGTTGAGCGCCGCGCCGATGAGGAGGCCACCGGCCGAACCCCCCTCGGCCGCAAGGCGATCGGGGGCCGCCCACCCCGTCTCGACGAGGTGACGCCCCGCCGCGACGAAGTCGGTGAACGTGTTCTTCTTGTGCTCGAGCCGCCCGTCGAGATACCAGGATCGGCCCATCTCACCGCCACCGCGCACGTGCGCGATGGCGAACACGACGCCGCGCTGCAGCAGGCTGAGCCGCAGGACGGAGAAATACGGGTCGATCGACGACTCGTACGAGCCGTACCCATACAGCAGCACGGGGTTCGTCCCGTCGGGCGTGACGTCGCGGTGCGCCACGAGCGAGACCGGCACCTGGGCGCCGTCGGGAGCCGTCACCCACAGACGGTGCTGCTGGTAGTCGGCCGGGTCGTGGCCGCCCAGCACCTCGCGACGCTTGAGCAGCGTCACCTCGTCCGTCGTCGTGTCCCAGTCGTAGATGGCGCGCGGCTCGATGAACGACTCTTTTGCGACCATGAGCGTCGTCGCCTCGTACGTCGGGTTCGCCCCGACACCGACGACGGTGAGCTCTCCCGCGAACGGCAGCTCGCGCGCCGCCCCGAAACCGTCGCCCTCCTTGGGCAGAAGCCGCACGGTCGGCAGGCCGCCGGCGCGCAGCCCGACGAGCATGAAGTCGCGGTAGGCGGAGACCCCGAGGATGCGCTCGCCATCGGCGCCCACGAGCAACGGCTGCCAGTTGTCGACGCCGGGGTCGGCGAGCGGCGCCACGGCCACGTCGAAGTCGACGCGGTCACGGTTGTGCACGATGTAGAGCCGGTCCCCGTCGATCTCGATGTCGTAGTCGAGCCCTTCGGTGCGCGGCTGGACGACGCGCCAGCCGGCGGCCTCGTCGTGCAGATCCATGAGGTGGAACTCGGAGGTGTTCTTCGACCCCATCGACAGGATGAGCCACCGATCGTCATGCGTGCCGCCGATGCCGAGCCAGTAGGCCGCGTCGTCCTCCTGGTAGAGCAGCACGTCCTCGCTCGGGTCGGTGCCGACGACGTGACGCCACACCTGGTGCGGGCGCCACGACTCGTCGACGCGCGTGTAGAAGTACGCACCCCCCGCAGCCGACCACACGAGGCCGTACCCGACGTCGGTGACGCTCTCCTCGATCGTCTCGCCCGTTGCGATGTCGCGCACCGTGACGGCGTAGCGCTCGTCGCCCGCGAAGTCCATGAGCGCGGCGAGCCGGTTCTGGTCGGGCGTCAGCGCGAGTGCGCCGACCGAGTAGAACTCCTTGCCCTCAGCCTCGACGTTGCCGTCGAGCAGCACCTGCTCCCCCGCGAGCGCCTCCCCCGGCCGCGGCGTCGGACGGGCTTCACCGTCACGGTACGGTGCGCGGCAGCTGATGCCGTACTGCTTTCCCTCGAGGGTGCGCGTGTAGTACCACCAGTCCTTGTCGCGCACCGGGATCGACAGATCGGTCTCCTTCGTGCGCGACTTGATCTCGTCGAAGAGACGCTCGCGCAGCGGCTCCTGCGCGGCGAGCACGGCGTCGGTGTAGGCGTTCTCCGCGTTCAGATGCGCGATGACGTCGGGGTTGCTCTTGTCGCGCAGCCACTCGTAGTCGTCGACGAAGACGTCCCCGTGGTGGATGCGCTCCACCGGCACGCGACGGGCGATCGGCGGCGTCGGCGGGTTCGGCTGAGTCGCCGTGGTGTCGGTCATGGGTGTTCCTTCCGAACGATCGTCGTGCGTCAGCCGAGGCACGAGGGGCCCAGGAGGGCCTTGAGGTCACCGAACAGCGCGGGCGTCGCGTTGACGCGCAGGCTGTCGTCGAGCTTGACGGTGAGGGTGCGCCCCGGCCGCGAGAGCTTGAGGTGCACCTCGGTGATGCCGGGGTGCTCCCCCAGCACCTCCTTGAGCCGCTCGGCCAACCCCTGCGTCGCCCGCGCGTACGGCAGGTGCAGCAGCACCGGGCCGCGTGGGCCGTCCGTCAGCTCGGGCAGCGTCAGCTCCATCGCGTTGAGCGCGACCGACTCGTCACGACGGTTGACGCGCCCCTTGACGGCGCACACGACGTCCTGGCTCAGCATCGTCGAAACCGTCGCGTACGTCGAGGGGAAGAACAGGCACTCGATCGCGCCGTCCATGTCCTCGACGGTCGCGATGGCCCACAGATCGCCCTTCTTCGTGCGCTTGATCTGCAGGCCCGTGATGAGCCCGGCGATCGTCACCGTCGCGCCGTCTGGCAGCGCGTCCTCGGCGAGCAGACGCGCGACCGACGTGTCGGAGAACTGCGCGAGCGCCGCCTCGATGCCGAACAGCGGGTGGTCGGAGACGTACAGGCCGAGCATCTCGCGCTCGAACGCGAGCTTCGTCTGCTTGTCCCACTCGATCGGCGGAATCTGCGGTAGCGCGGCGAACTCGATGCCCGGCGCGTCGTCACCGAAACCGGCGAACAGCGAATCCTGCCCGTGCTCCTCCTTGCGCTTCTCGTCGATGAGCGCATCGACGTACGACTCATGGATCTGCACGAGCCCCTGACGCTGGTGGCCGAGGTCGTCGAACGCGCCCGCCTTGACGAGTGACTCGACCGTGCGCTTGTTGAGCACCGTCGCGGGGCACTTGCGCAGGAAGTCCTCGAACGAGGTGAAGCGGCCCTTCTCCTCACGCGCCGCGATGATCGCCGCGACGACGTTGGAACCGACGTTGCGGATCGCCTCGAGCCCGAAACGGATGTCCTCGCCGACGGCCGCGAAGTTGCCGATCGACTCGTTGACGTCGGGCGGCAGCACCTTGATGCCCATGTGGCGGCACTCGTTGAGGTACAGCGCCGACTTGTCCTTGTCGTCACGCACCGAGGTGAGGAGCGCCGCCATGTACTCGGCCGGGTAGTTCGCCTTGAGATAGCCCGTCCAGTACGACACGAGCCCGTACGCCGCGGTGTGCGCCTTGTTGAACGCGTAGTCGGAGAACGGCAGCAGGATGCTCCACAGCGTCTGCACCGACTCCTTCGAGAAGCCGTTGTCGAGCATGCCCTTCTCGAAGTTGACGTACTCGGCGTCGAGCACCTCCTTCTTTTTCTTGCCCATCGCGCGCCGCAGCAGGTCGGCGTTGCCGAGTGTGTACCCGGCGAGCTTCTGCGCGATCTCCATGACCTGCTCCTGATAGATGATCAGGCCGTACGTCATGTTGAGGATCGGCTCGAGCGCCTCGGTCAGCTCGGGGTGGATGTAGTCGATCTGCTGCTTGCCGTTCTTGCGCAGCGCGAAGTTGGTGTGCGCGTTGGCGCCCATCGGGCCGGGACGGTACAGCGCGAGAGCGGCGGAGATGTCCTCGAAGTTGTCGGGCTGCATGAGACGCAGTAGCTGGCGCATGCCGCCGCCGTCGAGCTGGAACACGCCGAGCGTGTCACCTCGGGCGAGCAGGTCGTACGTCTTCGCGTCCGTCATGTCCTTGCTCAGCGCGTCGAGGTCGATGTCCTCGTCACGGTTGGCCTGGATGTTCTTGAGCGCGTCGTCGAGGATCGTCAGGTTGCGCAGACCGAGGAAGTCCATCTTGACGAGGCCGAGCGTCTCGCAGCTCGGGTAGTCGAACTGCGTGATGACGGCGCCGTCCTGCAGGCGACGCATGATCGGGATGATGTCGATGAGCGGTTCGCTCGACATGATGACGCCGGCCGCGTGCACGCCCCACTGACGTTTCAGCCCCTCGAGGCCGACGCCCGCGTCGAAGATGTTCTTGAACGTCGGGTCGGAGGCGATGAGCTCACGGAACTCGCCGCCCTCGGCGTAGCGCGGGTGGCTCTCGTCGTACATCTTCGCCAGCGGCACGCCCTTGCCCATGACGTCGGCCGGCATCGCCTTCGTCATCTGCTCGCCGACGGCGAACGGGAAGTCCATGACGCGCGAGGCGTCCTTGACGGCCTGCTTCGCCTTGATCGTGCCGTACGTGACGATGTACGACACGCGATCCTCGCCGTACTTGTCGACGACGTACCGGATGACCTCCGAGCGCCGACGCTCGTCGAAGTCGACGTCGAAGTCGGGCATCGACTGACGTTCGGGGTTGAGGAAGCGCTCGAAGATCAGACCATGCGGGACGGGGTCGAGGTCGGTGATGCCCATCGCGTACGCGCACATCGAACCGGCACCCGAACCACGCCCCGGCCCGACGCGGATGCCGTTGCGCTTCGCCCAGTTGATGAAGTCGGCGACGACGAGGAAGTAGCCCGGGTAGCCCTTGCCGATGATGACGTCCTGCTCGTACTTCGCCTGCTTCACGGCGTAGTCCGGCACACCCTCGGGGAAGCGACGGCGCAGCCCCGTCTCGACCTCCTTGATGAACCAGGACGTCTCGTCCTCACCCTCGGGGCAGGGGAAGCGCGGCATGTAGCGCCCTTCGCCCTCGGTGAAGGACACCTCGCACTGCTCGGCGATGAGCAGGCTGTTGTCGCACGCGTCCGGGTGGTCGCGGAAGAGGTGGCGCATCTCGTCGGCCGACTTGAGGTAGAACTCGTGGCTGCCGAACTTGAAGCGGTTGGGGTCGGTCAGGCGCGAACCCGAGTTGATGCACAGCAGCGCATCGTGGTGGACCGCGTCCTCCTTGTTCGTGTAATGCAGGTCGTTCGTCGCGAGCAGCGGCAGGTTGAGGTCCTTCGCCAGCTTGAGCAGGTCACTGCGCACGCGCCGCTCGATGTCGACGTCGAGGTCGTGCTCCATCAGCTCGCAGTAGAAGTTGCCGTCACCGAAGATGTCGCGGAACTCCGCCGCGGCCTCGCGCGCCTTGTCGTACTGCCCCAGACGAAGGCGCGTCTGGATCTCCCCCGATGGGCACCCCGTCGTGCCGATGATGCCCGTGCCGTACGCGTTGAGCAGCTCTCGGTCGAGTCGCGGATACTTCGAGTACACCTGGTCGAGCGAGGCCTGCGAGCCCATGCGGAAGAGGTTGTGCATGCCCTCGTTGTTCTTCGCGAGCAGCGTCATGTGCGTGTAGAGACCCCGGTTGGAGACGTCGTCGGCCTCCTGGCCGCGCTCGCCCCACGTCGTGCGCGTCTTGTCGGTGCGGTGCGTGCCCGGCGTCATGTACGCCTCGAGGCCGATGATCGGCTTCACGTCATACTTGCGCGACTTCGACCAGAACTCGTAGGCACCGAACAGGTACCCGTGGTCGGTGGTCGCGATCGCGGGCATGCCGAACTCCTGCGCACGCGCGAACATGTCATCGATACGGGCTGCACCGTCGAGCATCGAGTACTCGGTGTGGTTGTGCAGATGGACGAAGCTCTTCGACTGACTGGACATCGCCCAGAAGTCTACGACCGGCCACCGACAACCCCGCCGGATGCGCGACGCCCGGCTCCCGGGGCGAGCGGGGAGCCGGGCGGAACGTCGCGGAATTCCGCGTCAGGCGCTGATGCGATCGAGCGCGCGCTGCAGGTCGGCCGGGTACGGCGAGGTGAACGTCACACGTTCGCCGCTACCGGGGTGGTCGAATCCGAGCTCGACGGCGTGCAGCCACTGACGCTCCAGCCCGAGCTTCTTCGCGAGCGTCGGGTCGGAGCCGTACAGCGGGTCGCCGACGCACGGATGATGCATCGCTGAGACGTGGACACGGATCTGGTGGGTGCGCCCCGTCTCGAGATGGATCTCGAGCAGCGACGCCGACCGGAACGCCTCGAGCAGTTCGTAGTGCGTTACCGACGCGCGGCCGGAATCCATGACGGCGAACTTGTAGTCGTGGTTGGGATGGCGCCCGATCGGCGCGTCGATCGTGCCCTCGATCGGGTCGGGCAGGCCCTGCACGAGCGCGTGATACGTCTTGTCGACCGTGCGGTCACGGAATGCCTGCTTGAGCAGGGTGTACGCACGCTCGCTCTTGGCGACGACCATGAGACCGCTCGTGCCGACGTCGAGGCGCTGCACGATGCCCTGACGCTCCGGTGCGCCCGAGGTGGAGATGCGGTACCCCGCAGCGGCGAGGCCGCCGACGACATCCGGGCCGTCCCAGCCGACGCTCGGGTGCGCGGCGACGCCGGCCGGCTTGTCGACGACGACGATCTCGGTGTCGTCGTGCACGATGTTCATGCCGGGCACGGGTTCGACGCGGGGCGTCGCCTCACGCGGCCCGGTACGCTCCGGCATCGCGACCTCGAGCCACGCGCCGGCGCTCACGCGCTCGGACTTCGCGACCCGCTTGCCGTCGACGCTGACGGCGCCCTCGGCCGCGAGTTCGGCGGCGCGGGTGCGGGAGAAACCCAGCAGGCGGGCGATGGCCGCGTCGACGCGCTCCCCCTCGAGCCCTTCGGGGACGAACAACGACTTGACCTCGCTCATCGCTGAGCCTCCTCGGTGGTGGGCGACGCGCCATCATCTGCGCCGTCGTGGGCGCCCTCGCGCGTTCCGTCGAGACCGATGCCGCGGAAGGTCAGCAACACGACGAGGGCCGCGGCGACGCAGATCGCCGAATCGGCCAGGTTGAAGATCGGCCAGTGCGGCAGCTCGAAAAAGTCCACGACGTGGCCACGCCCCCCACCCGGCTCACGAAAGAACCTGTCGATCAGATTGCCAACGGCTCCTCCGATGATCAGCCCGAAGGCGAGGGCCCACGGGAGGCTACGCAGCTTGCGCGCGGTCACGGCGAGCACGACGACCACGACCACCGCGATCGCGGTGATGAAGAGCGTCGAATTCGTGCCGAGGCTGAACGCGGCGCCGGGGTTGTACGTCAACCGCAGCCGCAGGAACGAGCCGAGCAGATCACGCGGGCGGCCGTCACTCAGGGCGTCCTGCGCCCATTGCTTGCTGGCCTGGTCGGCCGCGATGACGCCGAGCGCCGCCACGGCGACGAGCGCGAGAGGGCGCCCCGAGACGCGGGACGGGGGGACGGTGGGTGTGGCGCCCGAGTTCAGCGGCGCTCCTGCTTCTTCTTGCATGTCATGCATAGGGTCGCACGAGGGAAGGCCTGGAGTCGAAGTTTGCCGATCGGGCCGCCGCACGATTCGCATACGCCGTACGTGCCGTCGTCCATCCGCCCGAGGGCGCGTTCGCTCTGACGCAGCACCTCCGCGGACTTGCGGGCCAACGAGATCTCGTGCTCGCGCTCGAAGTTCGCGTTGCCGACGTCGGCCTGGTCGTCGCCCGCCCCGTCGCCCGGGTTGCGCAGCAGCCCCTCGAAGTCCGTGGCGAGTTCGTCGAGCTCGGCGCGCACGCGGGCCACGTCGGCCTCGAGCTCGGCCCGCACCTCGGCGAGTTCGGCGTCGCCCCACGGCTCCTCGGCGCCGCCGACGGCCAGGTCGCTCGCGGCGGTCTTCTGTGTCGCCATGGTGGTCACTCCAGTCTCCCAGCGGCGCCCGCTCGGCGCGCACGATGATGCGGATATTACGCAGAGGATAGGCCACATCAGGCGGGTCGAGGCGAACAACAGATGAAGTTTTACGTACCCGCTAGTAGGACCAGCAAAGGGACGCACGAAGCGGGCTCGTGGACGACAGATCGTGCACGAGCCCGCTTGGTGACGGCCATGAGGCCGCGGTCATCACGCTTTGGTGTCGGGCGTCTGCTGCTTCTCGTCGAGCTTGCGCAGCTGCTCGCTCAGGTAACCCTTGAGGTTCGAGCGGTAGTCGGTCTCGAAGCCCTTGAGCCGCTCGATCTCGGCTTGCAGCGCCGTGCGTCGCGTCTCGAGGTCGGACAGGATGCTCGTGCGACGCTGCTCGGCCTCGGTCACGAGCGCGGCCGACTTCTCGGTACCCGTGCGCACGAGCTTGTCGTGCTGGCTCTGCCCGCTCGAGACGAGTTCGTCGTGCTTGGCCTGAGCCTTCTTGACGAGGTCGTCGTGCTCGCTCTGGCCGCGCTTGACGAGGTCGTCGTAGGTCGACTGGCCTGTCGTCAGCAGTTCGTCGTGGCGCTGCTTGGCGCTCGACAGCAACTTCTCGCTCTTCGCGTTCGCCTCCGTGACCACCTTGTCGCGGTGCGCGGTGGCTTCGCCGACGAGACGATCACGCTCGGTCTCGCCGTCACGCACGTGCTGGTCGTGCAGACGCTGTGCGAGGGCGATGACGCCCGCCGCGTCGGTGCCGGCGTTGGTCTCGTTCGCGGCCGGCTGCGTCGACGTCGCCGAGGCGGCCTCACGGGCCTGCTTCAGCTCGTTCTCCAGCTGCGTGATGCGCGCGTCGGCCTCGGCCAGCTTCGCCTGCGCGTTCTTGGCCTCCTCGCGGGCTGTCTGGAGGTCGCGACGGGCGCTCGTGAGGTCGGCGCTCGCCGCGTCCTGACCTGCGTCGGCAGCCTCGTTCGCCTTGGGGGCACGCGCCTTGTCGAGTTCGGTGCGCGACGTTTCCAGTTCCTTCTTGAGGCGCGCGATCTCCGCCTTGTCCTCGTCGCTCGAGCCACTCGCGGCTGGAGCCGCAGCGTTGTTCACCGGCGTGAGGGCCGGGACGGCCGTCGTCTTCGACTGGCCCGCCATCGTCGCGTCGCCGTCTCCGCCGTGGCTGCGGCGGCAGTCGTCGAGCTTGTCGCTCAGCGAGTCGTTCTCGGCGTTCAGCCGGCGCAGCTCGACGACGATCTCGTCGAGGAAGTCGTCGACCTGAATCTCGTCATATCCGTTGCGCCCGAACCCCTTCGGCTTCGAGAACTCCTTCTTGACGACGTCTTCCGGCGTCAGCGCCATGTATTCACCTCAGTAACGCTCGAAGCCGAGGCGGGGCCTCGGCAAATCCGTTTCGTGCACGCCGATGCGGGCACGCTCAAAAATTTCCCAACTTCACCTTAGGAGATTAGCCGCGACTTGCACAGCCAGCGCCACGATCAAGAACGCCAGGTCGATGCCGACGCCGCCGAGGCGCAGGGGCGGAACGACGCGGCGCACCGCCTTGATCGGCGGGTCGGTGACGGTGTAGACCGCCTCCGCGACGACGAGCACGACGCCACGCGGCGTCCACTGCCGCGCGAACACCTGGATCCAGTCGAAGACGAGGCGCGCGATGAGCACGACGAAGAACACGTCGAGCACGGTCGCGAGCGCCGTTCTGACGCCGTTCATCGAGTCTCCTTCATCACCATGACGCCATTCTCCCACGCATGGGCGCGGCCGCCGTCATCCAGGGGACAACGGCGGCCGCGGCCCGAGCGCGAGGCGACGATTCAGCTCTGGTTGAACAGCCCGCGCGTCGCCTTGGCGACCTCGGGCCCGCTCGTGGAGACCTCGACGTTCTCGGGCGAGAGGAGGAAGACCTTGCTCGTCACGCGCTCGATGGAGCCGTGCAGACCGAAGACGAGACCGGCGGCGAAGTCGACGAGACGCTTGGCGTCCGTGTCGTCCATGTCGGACAGGTTCATGATGACGGGGACGTTGTCGCGGAAGGCCTCACCGATCTCCTTGGCCTCGTTGTACGTCCGAGGGTGGATGGTCGTGATGCGACTCATGGTCGAGGCCTCCGTGTCGGAAAAGTCGTGGTGGGTCACCTCGGGGCGCAGCGGCGTGACCTCGGCAGGGGCGCGACGCTCGTACGCGTCATAGTCGTCGTGACGCTCGTCGTCGTAGGCGACCTCGTACTCCTCGACGTACTGCTCGCTCGCGCGCGGCGCGTGCGTGTCCACGTCGGACAGTCCGAGGTATTCCATCGTCTTGCGCAGTGCGCTCATTCTTCCTGCTCCTGTGTCCGCCTGGCCCCTCGCGGAAAGGGCACCACATAGCTCGTCGGTGTCAGGCTCGAAGTTACCCGGCGAGCGGACGCGAACCGAGTATTGCGCTTCCGACACGCAGGTGTGTCGCGCCGATCTTCACCGCGTCCTCGAGATCGCCCGACATCCCCGCCGACAACGACGTGGCCTGCGGGAAGTTTGCGAGGAAACCTTGACGGACCTGCGCGAGACGCGAGAACGCGGCGGCCGGCTCCTCTCCGAGCGGCGCGACCGCCATGAGCCCGCACAACCGTAGGTGCGGCGCCTGCTCGACCGCCGCGGCCACCTCGTGCAGCTCGGTCTCCTGCGCGCCACCGCGCCCCGAACCGTCACGCTCGAGAGCGACCTGCACGAAGATGTCGAGGGGGTTCTCGCGATCCGCGGCGCCGGCGTCGAGCAGCGGGACGAGCTTGAGCCGGTCGAGCGACTGCACGACGTCCGCGTGCCGCGCGATGCGGCGCGCCTTCTTGCTCTGGATCTGGCCGATGAAGTGCCGACGCGGTGAGGCGATGAGATCCGGACGCTCGGCGCGCAGCGCATCGACCTTCTCGACGAGCTCCTGCTCGCGGTTCTCCCCCACGTCGCCCACCCCGAGGTCGGCGAGCGCGACGAGGTCGGTGACGGGGAAGAACTTCGTGACGACGACGAGCGTCGGGGCGTCGTCACGTCCGGCCGCGCTCGTGGCGGCGGCGATGCGGTCGCGCACGCGCTCCAGGTTGGCCTGCAACTCGGCGCGACGCGCGGGCGAGGCGTCGAGACCACGGCGACTGGGGTCGGAATCGGCGGTGCGTGACGGCGTCGGAGGCTGCATCACGACACCGCCGCCTTGCGGACGATGAGCCCGGCGAAGCGGCCTGTCGCGCCGTCACGACGATACGAGTACAGGCGAGGCTCCTCACGCGTGCATCCCGGCACCCATTCGAGCGGGACACCGGCGTCCACGAGCTGCGACGCGACGCCCGCCGCGACGTCGATCGCCGGCGTGCCCGTCCTCGTGATGGCGGCGCTGGCCGGGTGGGCCTGACGCGCGGCGTCATGCATCTCGCGCGGCACCTCGTAGCAGCGCCCGCAGATCGACGGGCCCAGCACTGCGCTGATGTCGCGCGCTCCGAGGTGGCGCATCGCCTCGAGCGCCGCCGGCACGACGCCCGCGAGCATGCCGGGGCGCCCGGCGTGCGCGACGCCGATGACGCCGGCCGCGTCATCACTCAGGAGAACCGGCGTGCAGTCTGCCACCATGACGCCGAGCGCGAGGCCGCTGTCACGGCTGACCATCGCGTCAGCGCTCGGTCCGGCCTGACCGGAGGCGACGTCGGCGAGGGTGACCTCCGCGACGCTCGCGCCGTGGACCTGATCCATCCAGGCGATAGGGACGCCACCCAGCTGCGCGGAGACCCGCTCCCTGTTCGCGCGCACCGCACGCTCGTCGTCACCGACGTGCAGCCCGAGGTTCAACGCCGAGAACGGCGCCTCACTGACCCCGTCGAGGGAATCGGTGAAGCACCGTTCGAGCGAGCCGCTCGGCGACTCACGCCGGTCGTGCCAGAAGAACATCGACCGGGCTCCAGATCACTTGAGGAAGTCGGGGACGTCCAGGTCGTCACGATCCTCGAACGTGACCTCCTTGGGCGGACGCACGACCTCGGGAGCCTGCTGACCGCCCTGCTGCGACTGCCCTTGCTGTGCCTGGCCCTGCTGAGCGTCCTGGGCGTGCTGCTGCTCACCCTGACCCGGCTGGACGCGGGCCGGCGGCGCGGAGACGCGCGTCGGGCCGGCGGTCGTCCCGGGAACGGTGACGGGCTTGATCGTCGTCGGTGCGGCAGCCTGCGGCTGGTAGGGCTGCTGCGCCTGCTTGGACGGCATCTGCGCGGACGTCTGCTGCTGCGCGGGACGCTGCTGAGCGCCACCCTGCTGAGCAGGACGCTCGTCGTTGCGCTTCTGCGGCGCACCACCGTCAAAACCGGCGGCGATGACGGTGACGCGCACCTCGTCGCCCAGGGCGTCGTCGATGACGGCACCGAAGATGATGTTGGCCTCGGGGTGCGCCGCCTCTTGCACGAGGCGAGCGGCCTCGTTGATCTCGAACAGACCGAGGTCGGAACCGCCCTGGACCGACAGCAGGACGCCGTGGGCGCCGTCGATGCTCGCCTCGAGCAGCGGGCTCGAGATAGCGAGTTCGGCGGCCTGCACCGCGCGGTCCTCGCCACGGGCCGAACCGATGCCCATGAGCGCCGAGCCGGCACCCTGCATGACGGACTTGACGTCGGCGAAGTCGAGGTTGATCAGACCTGGGGTCGTGATGAGGTCGGTGATGCCCTGGACACCGGACAGGAGCACCTGGTCGGCCGAGCGGAAGGCGTCGAGCATCGAGACCGCGCGGTCGCTGATCGACAGCAGCCGGTCGTTCGGGATGACGATGAGCGTGTCGACCTCTTCGCGCAGCGCGGAGATGCCGAGCTCGGCCTGGTTCGCGCGACGACGGCCCTCGAAGGTGAACGGGCGGGTCACGACACCGATCGTCAGAGCACCGAGGCCGCGGGCGATCTTCGCGACGACGGGCGCACCACCCGTGCCCGTGCCACCACCCTCACCGGCGGTGACGAACACCATGTCGGCGCCCTTGAGGACCTCTTCGATCTCCTCGGCGTGATCCTCCGCCGCCTGACGACCGACCTCGGGGTCGGCGCCGGCACCGAGACCGCGCGTCAGCTCACGGCCCACGTCGAGCTTGACGTCGGCGTCACTCATGAGCAGGGCCTGGGCGTCGGTGTTGATCGCGATGAACTCCACACCCTTGAGGCCGACCTCGATCATCCGGTTGATGGCGTTGACGCCACCGCCGCCGATACCGACGACCTTGATGACGGCCAGGTAGTTCTGGGGAGTTGCCACGAGAAGAGGCCTTTCGAAAGCGGGTGCGAGTATGCAGAGCCGATGCTACGCGACCGGATGCCCGGACGCGAACATCTCGACGTCAACTCGAACGTGACCCCGTCAGGCACGTGGCCCGCCGACCCGAGCACCACCGCACCCCCTCGGCGACCCGGGACCCCCGAGGCAACGGAAGACCCCCGGCATTCAGCAGAATCCCGGGGGTCTTGGCCGCCGAAAAGACTAACCTTCCACTTCACCTTCACGCGTCTTGAGACCAGTGAGGATGCGCGGGCCGAGGTGCGTGACATCGCCCGCGCCGACGGTCACGACGAGGTCGCCCGGGCGAGCCACGTCGAGCACGCGAGCCAGCGCCTCGTCGGCCGTGGGGGTGAACTCGCCGCGTCCGGACGTCATGCGATCGGTGATCAGCGCGCCGCTCACCCCGGCGACGGGCTGCTCGCGCGCGCCGTACACGTCGAGGACGAAGGCGTGGTCGGCGCCATCGAGCGCCGCGGCGAGACCGGTCGCCGCGTGCTGCGTACGCGAGTACAGGTGGGGCTGGAAGATGACGATGAGTTCGCCGTCGTCCTTGAGCCCGGCCGCCGTACGCACGAGGGCGTCGAGCTTGCCGGGGTTGTGGGCGTAGTCGTCGACGACGCGGACGCCGCCCGCCTCACCACGCGGCTCGAACCGACGCGAGGTGCCGCGGAAGGCCCCGAGCCCGCGCGCGACATCGGCCGGCGCAAGACCGAAACCGTGGACGAGGGCGGTGTAGACGCCCGCCGCGTTGAGCAGGTTGTGAGCACCCGGCACATGCAGCGCGACGTCGTGGACGGCGTCCCCGTCGCGGAGGCTCATGCGCCAGTCGAAACCCTCCCCGCTCTCCGCGACGATACGCACGTCTGCGTCGATGTTGCGCCCGTACGTCAGGACGCGCGCGCCCGCGGCGCGACGGCGCTGGGCCAGGGCCAGCGAGCCCTCGTCGTCAGCGCAGGCGACGAGCAGACCCTGCGGCGCGATCGTCGCCGCGAAGGTCTCGTAGGCACGAGCAAGGTTGGTCGACGCGCCGTAGAAGTCGAGGTGATCGTCCTTGATGTTCGTGACGATCGCGACCTGCGGGTGGTAGACGACGAACGAGCCGTCGCTCTCGTCGGCCTCGACGACGAAGATGTCGCCCTCGCCCGGTGCCGCGTTGACACCGAGCCCCGCGACGTCGGCGCCGATCGCGAACGACGGCTTCTCCCCCGTCGCGACGAGGGCGGCCGTCGCCATTCCGCTCGTCGTCGTCTTGCCGTTGGCGCCCGCGACGGCGAGCCCGCGACCCGCGCGCATGAGCATCGCGAGGCCCTGGCTGCGGTGCAGCACCGGCAGACCGCGCCGTCTGACCTCGACGAGTTCGGGGTTGGCCTCGTTGATGGCGCTGGAGATGACGACGACGGCGCCGTCCGGCACGTCGGCAACGTTCGCGGCGTCGTACCCGAGCTCGATGCGTGCTCCCTGGGCACGAAGGTCGTCGAGTACCGGCAGGTCGACGTTGTCGGAGCCGCTCAGGGTGACGCCCGCGGCGAGGAACAACCGCGCGACGCCGGACATGCCTGAGCCGCCGACCGCGATCATGTGCACGTGTGGCACGTCCGCGAGAGCGGGCAGCGGCGCGGCGAAGTCGAACCGCTCGTTCACACCGTTGCTCATGCCCGGCCCCCAGTCGCTGCAGCGTCCTCGACGAGGTCGACGAGGCGTGCGGCGCCATCCGCGTGCCCGCGGCTGCCGGCTGCCGCACGCATGCGGGCCAGCTCGTCGGCGTCCGTCACGAGCGGGATGACGACGCGCTCCACCCACGTCGCGTCGACGTCCCCGTTGTCGACGAGCAATGCTCCCCCGGCCTCGACGACGTCCGTCGCGTTGAGTCGCTGCTCGCCGTTGCCGATGGGCAGCGGCACGTAGATCGCGGGGATCGCGAGCGTGGACAGTTCGCTCACCATGCCGGCGCCGCTTCGCGTGACGACGAGGTCGGCAACCGCGTAGGCGAGGTCCATACGGTCGCAGTACTCCTCGACGACGTAGCGCGGCCCCGAGGCGGTGGCCGGGGCCTCGAACCCCTTGCCCCGCCCGGTGATGTGCAGCACCTGGACTCCGGCCACACGCAGCGCCGGCGCGGCCGCGGCGAAGGCCTCGTTGAGACTCGCTGCACCGAGCGAGCCACCGGTGATGACGAGCGTCGGGCGTCCGGGTTCGAGCCCGAAGTACGTCATCGCCTCGGCGCGCAGCATCGCCGGGCGAAGCTCTCGGATCTCGCGTCGCAGCGGCATCCCGACGACCTCGGCGCCCGCCAGCGGGGTGCCGGGGAACGTCGTCGCCGTGTGCGCGGCCCATCGCACGCCGAGCTTGTTCGCCAGCCCCGGCCGGGCGTTCTGCTCGTGGATGACGATGGGGATCCCGGCCTTGCGCGCCGCAAGGTAGATGGGCGTCGAGACATACCCGCCGAAGCCGACGACGACCTGCGGGCGGCGTTCGGCAACGAGCGCCTCCGCCTGGCGCAGCGCCCCCCGGAACGCGGCGGGAAACCTCAGCGCGGCGATGTTCGGCCGACGCGGGAAGGCGACCTTCGGCACGTAAGACAGCGTGAAACCGCGCTCGGGCACCAGTCGCTCCTCGATGCCGTCAGGGGAACCGACGACCGTGATGACGGCGTCGGTGTGGCGGTCGTTGATCTCCTGCGCCGTCGCGAGCAACGGCAGGACGTGGCCGGCCGTTCCTCCTCCGGCGAGCAGAACGCGCTCGAGCGTCATGTCAGTCAGCCTTTCCGTCGGGGGAGCACGGCGAGTGTGCGCGCCACGCGGCGCGGTTTGAGGGTGAGAGCTTCGGCGGCACCTGGTTCCTGCCTGGCGAAGGCCAACAGGATGCCGATGCCGAACAGTGTCATGACGAGCGCCGACCCGCCATAGGAGACCAGCGGGAGCGGCACACCGACGATCGGGAAGATGCCCAGGACCGAGCCGATGTTGACCATTGCTTGGAAACAGATCCACACCATGATGCCGGCACTCGCGACGCGGACGAACATGTCACGCGTCTGCGCGATGAGCCGGTAGCACGCGTAGGCGAGCACGACGTACAACGCGAGCACCGTGAGGGCACCCGGCAGACCGAGCTCCTCGCCGATGACGGCGAAGATGAAGTCGTTGTGAGCCTCCGGCAACCACTGCCACTTCTCACGCGAGGCGCCCGGCCCGAGGCCCCACACTCCGCCCCCGGCGAGAGCGTACATACCGTGCACCTTCTGGTAGCACCCGTCGAGGTCGACGTTGTCGCACCCGCCGAGCCAGGCCTGGATGCGCGAGGTCCGGTTACCACTCGTCCAGATCGCGATGGGCAACGTGACGAGGGCGAGGGCCGCCAGCCAACCGAACAACGCCTTGCGCGCGCCGGCACACCACAACATGCCGAGGTAGATGACCGCGACGACCATCGTCGTCCCGAGATCCTTGCCGAGCATGATCAGCCCGATGAGCAGGACGACATAGGGCACGGTGGGCAGGATCGAGCGACGGGGGTCGTGCAGGTAGGCCTGTCGGTTGGACAGGACGAGCGCCACCATGAGGATCAGCGCCACCTTGCCGATCTCGGACGGCTGGATCTGCAGCCCGCCCACTCGGATCCAGTTGCGGTTGCCGAGTACCTCCACACCGATCCCGGGCACCATGACGAGCACCTGCAGGAAGAGTGCGGCGAGCATGAGAGGAAAGGCCATCACCTTGAACACCCGGATCGGCAGACGACTCGTCACGGTAGCCACGATGACACCGACCACGGCGAATACCGCCTGCTTCGTGAAGTCCGAATACGGCGACTGCGTATCCATGTACGACGTCACGCTCGAGGCGGACAACACCATGACGAGTCCGAGTCCGACGAGCATGCCCGCCGAGCCGAGGATCAGGTAATACGTGGCCAGCGGCGACTCGAGCCACTTCAGGCGCCCTCTGAGCTGACGCGAGGCCCCCTGCACCGCAGGCGAATCCCGCCATGACAGGCGCGTCGCCGTCATGCCCCGGATCCGCTGAGTGCCGCGACCGCGTCGGCGAACGCGTCACCGCGCGCGCCGTAGGAGGCGTACATGTCGAGACTCGCCGCTGCCGGTGCGAGCAGCACGGTGTCGCCGCGCTGGGCGGCTGCATTCGCCGCCGCGACGGCCTCACGCATCGCCTCGTCGGCATCGCTCGTCTCGATGACGGTGACGGGCACCTGCGGCGCGTGGGCCGCGAGAGCGTCGGCGATGATGCCCCGGTCACGACCGAGCAGCACCACGGCGCGCAGCCGCGAGGCGTTCGCGCGCACGAGATCATCGACCTCGGCGCCCTTGAGCAATCCGCCGGCGATCCAGACGACGGGGTCGAACGCCTGCAGCGACGCCTGGGCCGCGGGCGGGTTCGTCGCCTTCGAGTCGTCGACCCAGCGCACGCCGCCGACCTCGGCAACGCTCGCCATCCGGTGCGGCTGGGGCGTGTAGTCGACCAGGCCCTGACGGACCGCGGCGAGCGTCACGCCGTAGCTGCGGGCGAGCGCGGCCGCGGCGAGCGCGTCGGCGACGTAGTGCGGTGCGGAAGCGTTCGGGCCGAGGTCACTCAGGATGGCGAGTTCGGCTGCGCTGGTGCGTCGTTCGGCGATGAAGGCACGGTCGGCGAGGACGTCGTCGACGATGCCGACCATCGACGGCCCCGGCGTGCCGAGCGTGAACCCGATCGCGCGACAGCCGTCGACGACCTCGGCGTCCTCGACCATCGCCTCGGTCGCGGGATCGTCGACGTTGTAGACGCACGCGACCTGGGTGCGCTCGTACACCCGCCCCTTCTGACGCTTGTACTCCTCGTAGGAGCCATGCCAGTCGATGTGGTCGGGGGCGACGTTGAGGCAGCAGGACGCGTACGGCGACACCGTGCGCGACCAGTGCAGCTGGAACGACGACAGCTCGACCGCGATGACGTCGTACGGCTGCGGGTGCAGTACTGCCTCGAGCAGCGGCATGCCAACATTGCCGGCGGCCACCGCGCGCAGCCCCTGCGCCTTGAGCATCGACTCGAGCATCGTGACGGCCGTCGTCTTGCCGTTGGTCCCGGTGATCGTCAGCCACGGCGCACCGCCCTCGCGCGGGCGCATGCGCCACGCGAGCTCGACCTCACCCCAGACGGGAATGCCGCGCGACATGGCGTCCTGCATGATCGGCGCGCTCGGCGCCACGCCCGGCGAGGTGACGATGAGATGCGTACCCTCCGGCGCCGCGTCCATGTGCTCGGCGCCGAACGCGACGTCGGCGCCGAGGACGTCGAGGATCTGCGCGCGTTCGGCCATGACGTCGCTGTGGTCGCGCGAGACGACGCGCACGCGGGCGCCGCGCTCGAGGAGCGCGTCGGCGGCCGCGAACCCGGACACGCCGAGCCCGATGACGAGCACCGACAACCCGGACCAGTCGGCGTCGCGGTGCGTGAGGTCACGCTCCCCCGCGAACGGTTCGTAAGAAGGGTCGAGGGCCCACAGGTCGTGCTGGCTCACTGGCTGACGTTCCATTCCGCGTAGAAGATGCCCAGACCGAACGCGACGCACAGCCCCGCGATGATCCAGAACCTGATGACGACGGTGATCTCGTTCCAACCCACCATCTCGAAGTGGTGGTGCAGCGGCGCCATCCGGAAGATGCGCTTGCGTCGGGCCTTGAACGAGCCGACCTGGAGGATGACCGAGAGCGTCTCGATGACGAACAGCCCGGCGAGGATGACGACGAGGAACTCGGTGCGCGTCGTGATGGCGAGGCCCGCGAGCGCGCCGCCGAGGGCGAGCGAACCGGTGTCACCCATGAAGATCTTGGCCGGCGTCGCGTTCCACCACAGGAAGCCGAAGCAGGCACCCATGAGCGCCGCGGCGACGACGGCGAGGTCGTGAGGGTCGCGCACGTCATAGCACTTGGCGGCGTGCGTCATCATCTCCGAGTACTGGCAGTTCTGGTTGAACTGCCAGATCGAGATGAGCACGTACGCGCCGAACACCATGACGCACGCGCCGGTGGCGAGCCCGTCGAGACCGTCGGTGAGGTTGACGCCGTTCGAGGTACCCGCGATGAGCAGGTTCGCCCAGATGACGAACAGCAGCAGGCTGACGACGGTGCCGCCGACCGCGAGCGACAGGCTCGAGTCGCGCACGAACGAGATGGCGTAGCTCGCGGGTGTGAGGCCGTTGGAGTTCTCGAACTGCAGTGCGAGCACTGCGAAGATGACGGCGACGAGCGTCTGCCCCCCGAGCTTCTGCAGTGACGTCAGCCCGAGCGATCGCTGCTTCGTGATCTTGATGGCGTCGTCGGCGAACCCGACGAGCCCCAGCCCGGCCATGAGGAACATGACGAGTAGGCCGCTCGCGCTCATCGGCGTCATCGTGAACAGGTGGGCGCAGCCGTACGCGAGCAGGCTCGCCGCGATGATGACGGCGCCACCCATCGTCGGCGTGCCGCGCTTGGTGTGGTGCGTCGTGGGGCCGTCGTCGCGGATGAACTGCCCGTATCCCTTGCGCACCAGGAACTTGATGAACATGGGGGTGCCGAACAGAGCGGCGATCAGCGACACGATGGCCGCGATGAGCACGCCCTTCATGAGGTCACCTCCGTGACAGGAAATGCGGGTGTACCGGATTCTTCGACCAACCTATCCCCCAGCATGCGAAGACCCGAGTCACGACTCGACTTGAACAGCACGACATCCCCCGGTGCGATCTGCTCGACGAGCACGTCGTGTGCCGCGTCGATGTCGTCGACCGTGGTGACGGCGTCCGCCGTCATGCCCGCCGTGCGCGCCCCCTGCGCGATGGCCTGCGCGCCCGCGCCGACGACGACGAGGCGGTCGATGCCGAGTTCGGCGGCGAGCTGCCCGACGGCGGTGTGCTCGTCATGCGAGGCCTCGCCCAGTTCGCGCATCTCACCGAGCGCGGCGATGCTGCGGCGTGAGGTACCCATGTGGGCGAGGGCTCGCAGCGCGGCACGCATCGAGTCGGGGTTGGCGTTGTACGCGTCGTTGACGAGCGTCACGCCGCCGCCGACCTCGCTGACCTCCATGCGCCAGCGCGACGCGGCCCCGGCTCCGGCGACGGCCTCGACGACGTCGCCGAGCGCGAGTCCGAGGCTGGTCGCGGCGGCGATGACGCTGAGCGAGTTGCCGACCTGGTGCTCGCCGACGAGGGCGAGACGCACGTCTGCCTCCCCGAGGGGGCAGGTGAGGTGATAGCTCGGGCGACCGGCCTCGTCGATGCTCACGTCGGTGGCACGGTAGTCGGCGTCCTCGCCGAGCCCCACGAGGATGACCTTCGCCTGCGTGCGGCTCGCCATCGCGCGCACCCGCGAGTCGTCGACGTTGAGGATCGCGACGCCGTCCTGCGGCAGCGCCTCCACGAGCTCACCCTTCGTCCGGGCGATTGCCTCGACGGAGCCGAACTCGCCCATGTGCGCCTGTCCGACGTTGAGTACGATGCCGATGCTCGGCGGCGCGATCTTCGTCAGGTACGCGATGTGCCCCACCCCCGAGGCGCCCATCTCGGCGACGAGGTAGCGCGTCGCCTCGTCGATGCGGCAGACCGTCAGCGGGACCCCGACCTCGCTGTTGAGCGAGCCGTAGGGGGCGATCGTCGGCGCGAACCGCGCGAGCACCGCACCGAGCAGATCCTTCGTCGACGTCTTGCCCGACGAGCCGGTGATGCCCACGATCTGCAGGTTGGGTGCACGGTCGACGACGGCGCGCGCCACCTCGGCGAAGGCCAGTTCGACGTCGTCGACGACGACGCACGAAGCACCGTCGACCGCTCGCTCGCCGAGAACTCCGGCAGCGCCGACCGCCAGCGCGGCCGGGACGAAGTCGTGCCCGTCCGCGTGCTCACCGACGCGCGCGACGTAGAGCGAGCCGGCGGCGCACTCGCGCGAGTCGGTGACGACGGGACCGGTGATGCGAGCGTCGGGGCCGACCAGGCGTCCCCCGGTGACGGTCGCGATCTCCTCGAGTGATAGTTCGATCACTGGGACGACGACTCCTTCGAACGGTATTCGATCGGATAGGGCAACTTGTCGCTCTTGTTCGGGGGAATCTTACGGTTATGCAGGGCGTACCCCATGACCTTGGAGAACACGGGCGCGGCGAGGTCGCCACCGAAGGTGCCGGACTGCGGCTTCTGCAGCGTCACCGACACGATGAGCTGCGGATCCTTCGCGGGCGCCATGCCGATGAAACCCGCCGTCACGCCGTCGTACGTCTTCTTCTGCGCGTCGTAGCGCTGGGCCGTCGAGGTCTTGCCGGCGACGTCGTACCCGTCGACGGCCGCGAGCGGCGCCGAGCCCTCCTTCGACACGACGCCCTGCATCATGCCGATGAGCTCGCGCGAGGTCTTCTCACTGAACACGCGCGTCGGCGTGCGATCGTCCTGCGGCGCCTTCATCGTCCCGTCGGCGTCCTGCACCTTCGACACGAGGCTGAGCGGCGAGCGCACCCCACCGTTGGCGATGGTCTGGAACAGCGCCGTCTGCTGCACCGCAGAACTCGCGAGGCCCTGACCGAACATCACGGTGTACCACGTGTCCCCCACCCAGTTCTTGACGGGCGGGACGATGCCCGCGGACTCGCCGGGAAAGCCGATTCCGGTCGTCTTGCCGAGCCCGAACTTCATCATGTACGAGTACAACGTCTCCTTGGGCATCTTCTCGCCCGCGAGGATCGTGCCCATGTTCGACGATTGTGCGATGACACCGGCGAGGGTCAGGTACTCGACGCCGTGGAGGTGCGAATCCTGGAACGGGCGCCCGGCGCGCTCCAACTTGGCGGGCACCTCGACGTGCGTCGTGGGCCTCGCGAGGCCCTCCTCGAGGAGCGCGCCCGCCGTCACCATCTTCTGTGTCGAACCGGGTTCGAAGGTGTCGGTGAACGCACGGTTCTGCAAGGCGTCGGACGCGGCCGAACTCATGTCGTTGTTGTCGAAGCTCGGGTAGCTCGCGGTCGCGAGAAGGTGCCCCGCCTTGTCGGCGACGACGATCTCGCCCGACTGCGACTTCGTCTTCTTGACGGCCGCGACGAGTTCGTTCTGCGCGTACCACTGGATGTCGTTGTCGACGGTGAGCTGCACGGCCCGGCCGCTGACGGGCTGCTGGTCGAGGTTGTCCCCCGTCGCGATCGGCTCGCCGTTGCGAGCGCGCTCGATCTGGTGGATGCCGTCCTTGCCGCGCAGCTGCGCGTCGAGCATCTGCTCCACCCCGCCGCCAGGCACGCCGGCCGAGTTCACCCAGCCGACGAGCGGGGCGACGGAGGTGCGCTGCGGGTATTCACGCTTCTGACGCAGTTCCGAGGAGATGCCGGGCAGCTCCAGCGCCTTGAGCTGGCTCCACTGCGCCGGCGTGATGTCCTTCGCGAGGTACACGAAGCGGCTCTTTCGCTTGCTCGCCTCGTCGAGCTTGCTCGCGTAGTCGCTCGCGTCGCCGCCGAGCACCTGGGCGAGTTGTGCGCCCACGCCGTCGATGCCCTTGGGCGACCTCTTCGAGTTCTTGCGGTACTGCGAGGCCGCAACAGGGTCTCCCGCGATGTCGCGGCGTTCGACGCTGCGGGCGAGGACCGCACCGTTCTCGTCGGTGATGGTGCCGCGCGCGGCCGGCACGTTGGTGCGCGTGAGCCGCTGCGTCAGCGCCTGCTGGGACAGCTCGTCCGCGTTCCACCACTGCACGCTGAACAGTTCGTAGGCGAAGATCGCGAACACGAGCGTGAATGCCATGAGCATGAGTCGCGAACGTCGGCGCGGGTGCCCGACGGCCGCGAGACGTGCCCGGGCGGGTTCGTTCCAGCGCACCGGGCGGCCCTGGCCGTCGCTGTTCTGACGAACGCCTCGCGCACCACCACCCGCAGCCGGCCGTTCGCGAGGCCGATCCTGACCCTGGGGTCGTCCCTGTCGCCGGTTCTGCGCCGGAACCCGACCGCGAGATCCAGGACGCTGGGAGCCGTCGGGACGGGGGCGGCGAGGCTGGCCGGGCTGAGAGCGCCGGGGTCGATCCACGTCAGCTCTCCTCGTCCCGCTCGTCCACGTCGTGCTCGCTCTACGTCTTACTTGCTCGTCTTCTTCGCCGCCTCGGCCTTCTTGGCCGCCTCGGCCTTGGCCGCAGCAGCGTCGGCCGCTGCCTTCTCCTTGGCTCGAGCCTGCGCCTGCGCCACCGGGTCGGTGATGTGCAGACCGACGGTGCCGCTGGCGATCACCTCGCCGGCCGCCTTGCTGGCGGGGGTGCTCGGGAGCGTGTTCACACTAAGCGCCGTGCCCGCCTGGCTCGGGTGTGCCACGCCGAGCTTCTTGCCCGTGTCCCGACTCACATAGGTGATCGACGCCGGCTTGACCATGCCGTAGCTCTCGGCCTTCAGCGTGAGCTCCTCGGGCGCGGACACGGCCGAGATCTCGCTGTCGAGCGCCTGCTCTCGCTCGTTGAGCGTGGAGACGTCACTGCGCAGCGTCGAGAGGGTGAACGACTGCTCGGCGCGCATCGTGTTGAGGAACAACAGCGCAAGCGCCGAGGCCATCGCGACGAGGACGGCGAGCGCCATGAAGCGAGTGTGCCCGGCGCGCTCGGCGGTGGCGACCTGAGTCGCTGGCCGAGCCGGACGCGCACCGGAACGGGCCGAGGTGACGCGGGGGCGACTCGTCGTCACTCGACGAGGGGCGCGGGTGGGGGCGGCCAGCTGGGTCATGACTGGCTTCCTTTCGCTCGGGTGCGTTCGATGACTCGTAATCTGACGGAGGCACTGCGGGGGTTGCGCTCGAGTTCGTCCTCGCTCGGGACGGCGGCGCCCCGGGTGACGAGCGCGAACTCGGGACGGTGCTGGGGTAGTTCCACCGGTAGACCGGGCGGCGCGGTCGAGGCGGACGCGGTTGCGAAAGCGCGCTTCGTGATGCGGTCCTCCAGCGAGTGGAACGACAGCACGGCGAGGCGTCCGCCGACGGCCAGCGAGTCGAGCGCCGACGTCACAGCCTGCTCCCAGCCGCGCAGTTCGTCGTTGACCTCGATGCGCAGGGCCTGGAAGGTGCGCTTGGCCGGGTGGCCGCTCTGACGCTGCGAAGCGAGCGGGATGACCGAGCGCAACATCTCGACGAGCCGACCCGACGTCGTCCACGGCTGCTTCTCTCGCTCCTTGACGACGGCGTGCGCGATCTTGCGGGCGAAGCGCTCCTCGCCGTACGTCTTGAGGATGCGCTCCAACTCGTCCTGGCTGGCGGTGTTGAGGACGTCGGCGGCCGTGGGCCCGTCGCTCGTCTGGTCCATCCGCATGTCGAGTGGCGCGTCGGCGCGGTAACTGAAGCCGCGGTCGAGCTCATCGAGCTGCAGGCTGGAGACGCCGAGGTCGAACAGCATCGCGTCCGCGGGGCGGGGCAGGACGTCGGCGACCTCGGTGTTGACGGCGTGCACGCCTTCGAAGCGGTCACCGAAGCGGGCGAGGCGTTCACCGGCCAGACGCACGGCCTCGGTGTCACGGTCGATCCCGATGGCGCGGGCCTTGCCGAAGCGCTCGAGCACGGCCTCGGTGTGGCCACCCATGCCGAGGGTGGCGTCGACGTAGAGAGCGCCGGAGCGCGCGAGCGAGGGGGCGAGAGCGTCGAGGATCTCGGTGAGCATGACGGGCACGTGACGATCGGCTGCGAGGCCGCGTGACATCTCCATCGGTGCTCCGTCGCTCGAATCGGGGTGGGCGGCATTCGGCCGGCGGCGCTGCTGTCGCCAGGGCCCCCGCCGCTGGGCTTCCGGCACCGGGGAAGGTGTGTCGGACTCTCAGCGGCCGGAGACCTCGCGACAGCAGGGCTACAGCAAACCGGGAACGACTTCTTCGGCCTGCTCGGAGAACGGCTGTTCCGCGCCGGCGAGGTAGTCGTTCCACGCCTGCGTGTCCCAGATCTCGACGCGGTTACCCGCACCGATCACCGTGCATTCCTTCGAAAGACCCGCGTACTCGCGCAGCAGCGGCGGGATCGTCACACGGCCCTGCTTGTCGGGGATCTCGTCGGAGGCCCCCGAGAGCAGGACGCGCTGATAATCACGCACCGCACGCGAGGTGACGGGTGTCGTGTTCATCGCGGCAGCGATGCGCTCGAACTCGTTCATCGGAAAGACGTACAGGCAGCGTTCCTGCCCACGCGTCATGACGAGGCCCGCAGCGAACTTCTCGCGAAACTTCGCGGGAAGGATCATGCGGCCCTTGTCGTCGAGACGCGGCGTGTGGGTACCCAGAAACACGGCTGGGCACCTCCCGTCACCAATCTCGCTCCGATGACCCCCACTCTACTCCACTTCACCCCACCATGTCGCCCCACCATGTCTGATCTCGTGATCTGGGCAGAGCGATTTCCGCGTCATTGCAGGGCTGACGGCGGGTGGGGCGCGGTGGAGGGAAAAAACCGCCGTTCCCCGAGCGTGGGGGCGCGGGTCCGGCTCGGTCGACGGCTTCACGGCCACGGCACCTCGTCGAGAGCGCAGGTGGAGCGATGTGGAGGAACCCGGTGGAGCGCAGTGGAGGGCGTGCGTGGAGCGCGGTGGAGGGCGATGCGCTCGTCGGCCAGGCGGGTGACGACGCATCCAAGCCCGCGGGGCGAACTGTGGCCGGGGAGGGAAGTTTGGCAAGATCGTGAGTCATGGAACGCCGCAGCCCCGAGCCTTACCCCGCGACCACCGACGTCCTCGGCCTCGCCGACGCCGTGCGCCGCAACGTCGCCCTCGTCGTCGAGGGCAAGGACGACGTCGTGCTCACGGCCGTCACCGTGCTGTTCGCGGGCGGTCACCTGCTCGTCGAGGACGTGCCGGGCGTCGGCAAGACCGTGCTCGCCAAGGCCCTGGCCCGTTCGGTCGACGCGACGATGCGACGCATCCAATTCACGCCCGACCTGCTCCCGAGCGACATCACCGGTGTCAACGTCTACGACCAGGGCAAGGGTGACTTCACGTTCCGTCCGGGCGCGGTGTTCGCGAACATCGTCATCGGTGACGAGATCAACCGCGCCTCTCCGAAGACGCAGTCGGCGCTGCTCGAAGCGATGGAGGAGCACCAGGTGAGCATGGACGGGCGCACCATGCCGCTGCCGCGCCCCTTCATGGTCGTCGCGACACAGAACCCCGTCGAGATGGACGGCACCTTCCCCCTGCCCGAGGCGCAGCGCGACCGTTTCATGGCGCAGATCAGCATGGGTTACCCCTCTGCGCGCGCCGAGCTCGACATGCTTCTGCACCACGGTGAGAAGGACCCGCTCGACACGCTGCGTCCCGTCGCCAGCGCCGACGACGTCGAGCACGCGATCGATGCCATCGCGTCGCTGCACACGAGTGACGCGCTGCGTCAGTACGTCGTCGACCTCGTCGCCGCGACGCGCAGCCACCCCAACCTGCGTCTCGGCGCGAGCCCGCGCTCCTCGCTGCAGCTGCTGCGCGCGGCGCGCGCCCACGCCGCCATCGCGGGGCGCGACCACGCGCTGCCGGAGGACGTCGCCGCCATGGCGCCCGCCGTCCTGTCGCACCGTGTCCTCATGAACCGCGCCCAGCGCGACGAGACGCCCGGTGACGTCGTGCGCCACCTCGTCGAGACCGTGGCTGTGCCGTCGGCGTCGCGATGAGCGCGCTGCCGCGCCTCACCCGTCGTGGCCTGCTGCTCGCGGGAGCGGGCGTCTCCCTCGTGCTCATCGGCGCGTTCTCGGGTTTCACCGACCTCGTGCGAGCCGGAATCTTCGCGTTGCTGCTCCTCGTCCTCAGCGTGCTGACGCTGTTCGTCGCGACACGCGCGTCGGCGCAGGTGCGTCACGTCGGCCCGCGGTTGCCGCTCGAACCCGGTGACCGCGAGCGTGTCGCCGTCCACGCCGAGCTGTCGCTGTCGGCGCGCTTCTCGGGTGCCACCCTCCAGGAACCGCACACGTTCGGCGGCCCGACGCCGTCGTGGCCGGTCGAGGGGCGCCACTTCGACGGCGAATACGCGGTGAGCGCACCTCACCGCGGCCGCTTCGTCACCGGTCCGACGCGCCTGGTCGTGCGTGACCCGTTCGGCCTCGCGCACCTGACGCGGGACGTCGCCGCGCGCCGTGAGATCCGCGTGTGGCCCCGCCAAGACGTCGCGCTCACGCCGCAGCGCGAGCGCAGCCTCGTCGGCGACTCGAGCATCGAATCGCACCTCGCCTTCGGCGGCGAGGTCGGGGCGAGCGTGCGCCAGTACGTGCGCGGTGACGACATGCGCCTCGTGCACTGGCCCGCCACCGCTCGCCGCGGTGAACTCATCGTCCGCCAGCTCGACCCACCGACCGACGAGACCGCCCGTGCCCGGCTCGTCGGGCACGTCGAGACCCCGGGTGTCGACGCCGGATGGGAAGGCCTCGTCGAAGCCTGCGCCTCGTGGCTGAGTGCACGCGCCCGCGCGCACCAGCCGTTCGCGCTGCGGGTCGGCGCCGAGACCTACCGCGATCTCCACGACGCGATGGACGCCCTCGCCGTCGCGGGTGATTGCCCCCTCGTCGACGACGCCGCGTCCGCGCACGTCGTCTTCGTCCACGCCGACACCGCGGGCTCACTGGGGCCGGCGCCGTCCGGGGGTGAGGCGTTCGTCGCCGGATCACCCGATGCCGTGACGTCGATGCGCGCCCGCCTCGACGCCGACGGGTGGAGCACACACACGGTTCCCGAGGCGCGCCCCGTCACCACCGCCCCCGCCGAAGGAGCTCGATGACCACCCGCCGCATCCTCGCCGAGGTCGCCCTGGGGCTGCTGTGCCTGAGCGCCTGCTGGCCGCTCGTCGAGTTGTCGAAGGCCGGCAGCGTCGGCGTGCCAATCGTCGTGGCCGCGCTCGTCGTGTGGGCGATCGGCGCCGGGCTGCGACGCGTGGGTGCACGTTCCTGGCTCATCGTGCTCGCGCAGGCGGCGGCCGTCATGGTCTCGCCACTCGCGGCGCTCGCCGCGCACGGGGTCTCCCCGACCCCGTCCGCTCTGCGGGACGCCGGCCACGAGGCGCAGAAGGTCGCGAACTCCTCCGTCGCTCCCCTGCCGGCCGTCGCCGGCGTCATCGCCGCGCTGACGCTCGGCGCCGCGCTCGTCGCCCTCGTCGTCGACTACGTCGGGGGCACCTCGAAGCTGCCGGCCGCCACCGTGCTGCCCGTCGCGGCGCCGTTCGTGCTCGCGACGACCGCGCTCGGTCAGACGTTGCCGCTGCCCTACTTCGCTGCTGCCGCAGCCGCGTGGGCGCTCCTGATGTGGTTGAGCACGAGTCGTTCCCGCACGTTGACGGGTGCGCCCGTCTTCGCCGCCGTGACGGTGCTGGCCGTGGCCGGCGCCGCCGCCCTGTCGGGGCACGTGCCGACCCGCGCGACTCCGGCTCTCGCCGAGGGTGGGGCCCGGGGCGTCGACACGAGCGTGGACTTCTCGACATCGCTCGAACTGACCAAGGATCTGTCCTCGCGCAACGCGGCGCCCGTCCTCACCTACACGACCGAGGACTCACAGCCCGGCCCGCTCCGGGTGACGACGAGCTCGACGTACGCGGACGGCCAGTGGCGCGCCCGCACGAACGAGCCGACGACGAAGGTGAAGGCCAACAGCGAGTTCCCGGCGCTCGGCTACGACCCGGCCGTGCCGACGACGAGCTCGCAGGCCACCGTCACGCTCAACGCGATGAAGCCGCCGTTCATCGCCGCGCCGACGACGCTGCGCGCCGCCGCTTTCGGCCAGGGCCACGACACCTTCGACGTCGGAACGACGACCGGCGTGCCGCACCTCGCCGCTCAAGTGCCCGCGTACGCCGTCATCTTCCGGACGTTCACGGCGGCAGCGCGCCCCGTCGACGACTCGGCCGTCAGCGCCGGAACCGGTGGGGTGACGCAGGACGACCTCGACGTCGCCTCGCTGCCGCCGGCGGCCCGCACGCGGATCGACGCGCTGCTCACCGCCTCCGGCGCCGGGGATGCGACCTCGCGTTTCGACAAGGCCGTCGCCATCCAGAACCACCTGCGCACCGACCCGTCCTACACGTACTCGCTGACGCTCGCCCCGACCCGCACCGTCGACGGCGCGCAGCTCGACCCCCTGTCCAACTTCCTCGAGACGAAGCAGGGTTACTGCACCCAGTACGCCACCGCGATGGTGATGAGCGCGCGCTCGCTCGGCATCCCGGCGCGCGTCGCGATCGGATTCCTTCCCGGCACGAAGCGGGGCAACGAGTACGAGGTCCGCGCCGCGGACGCGCACGCCTGGCCGGAGCTGTACTTCCCCGGCATGGGGTGGACGCGGTTCGAGCCGACGCCCGGTTCGCGCTCGGGCGCGGCCCCGGCCTACGCACGGACGAGCCCGTCGGCGACGAAGTCGTCGTCGAGCGCCCCGACGACGAGCTCGAGCGCGCCCGTGCCGTCCACTCGTTCGGTTGCCCCGTCGACGACGCAGACGTCGAGGTCGACCTCGCACGGCGCGCCGGTGACGCCCCACGACGACGGCGTTCTTGGTCGCGTCCTGCTGACGCTGCTCGGCGCACTGGCCGTCATCGCCCTGCTCGGCGCATTGCCGCTGCTCGGTTGGTGGCGACGCAACCGCCCGGTGCGTCAGGCACGTGAGCCCCGCGAGCGTGACGAGGCGCTGTGGCACCGCATGGTGTGGAACCTGCGCGACCTCGGGTACGTCATCACGACCGAGCGATCCCCACAGGAAGCGGCCGGCCGGTTCGCCGACGACAACCCGCGCGCGTCGACGCACCTCGTCCAAGCCGTCGAACGCGCGGCACACTCGATCGAGAACTCGCGCTACGCTCCGACGCCTGCGCGGGGCATGGCTGCCACGACCGAACGCGTGACGCGCGCAGCACGCTCCGACGCCTCCGTCGGCGCTCGCCTGCGGGCGTGGCTGCTGCCCCGCTCAGCGTTCGGGGCACGGAGCTGACGTCGCCGCGGGGCCCTTCGAGCGTGGGTCCCGCGGTGCGTCAGACGTTCTGGCTCGTCCGGTGTGCCGGATGGTCGGGCGTTCGACCCGTTAAGGTCGCGGATATCTGCGTTTTCCCTACGCCCAGACTTCTTGAACGAGGGCCCTCTAACACGGCATACACGCCACTGGCCCACATCCACTCGAGTGGATGTGGGCCAGTGGCGTCGTGCGCGAGGCTGCGAACGCCTCGCGCCTCGTCCACGACTCTCAGTCGAGGATTCTCAGTCGAGGTAGTTGCGCACTAAGAACGCGTTAGCGCTGTGCGGATTTCAGGTGGTGGCGCGGTGATTGAGCGTCAGGCAAAGCGCTGTGCCGCGTAATACCCCCGACTAAGTGGAGACCCCGCGAGGTTGCAGCCTCCGGGGTCGTGACGAACAGCATGGGAGTGCTGAACGTGAACCCGATTCTAGATGTGTGGTGCGCCCTATGCGACCACCTCGCACCCTTCGCGGCTATGGCCGTGGTGCCGCTGCTGCTGTGGGTGCACCACTTCGAGACGATGCCGCCGGCGGCTATTCACGAATCCGGTAGTACGGAACCCGTAACAGCGGCGTGCTCGTCGGTGACGTAGCCACTGGTGAGGTCATCGACCTTCCCTCTGACAGCGGAAAGGTCGTCGCCACTACCGACGCCCCTGAGGGGTGGGCCGCATGAGCGCCGCGCAGGACGCCGCGCGCCTCGTGAGCCTCGCCGTGGCGCACAACGACGCCACCGAGACGCTGCTCGAGCGCACCATCGCAGGCACCGCGAGCCCGTGGGACGCCCGCGCCGTCACTGCCGCGTTCGATGCGATGGACGCCACCCGCCACGCGCTCAAGATCGCGCACTTCCCCGACGCTCGCGCCGTGTTCGTCGACCTCGGCCGCGTCATCGTCGAACACCGCGACGGACGCTTCGAGCGCGTCGCCACCGACGAAGAAGCCTGAACGCGCAGGTGTAACAAACGTGACACCTGAGCCCACCCCCCACCGAAAGGCACGACCATGACGACCACCACCACGACGTTCGAGGACGTGCGCGCCTGCCGAGTGCCCTGGTGCCAGGAACACACCGCGCCGCTCGAGGCCGCCCACGACCTCGGCGACGGATGGATACGCGACCCCAATGAGCCCGGCCTTGTACGCATGCACGTGCGCCCCGGCCGCTTCTTCGACCTGCAGCAGTTCGAGGACTACGCGGACGTCTCGCACGTCATGTCGGCGCCGACCGTCGATGCTGTCGAGCGCATGGTCACCGACACCGTGGACGACATGCGAGCGTGCGCCGCCGAACTGCTCGAGTTCGCGGACATCGCCGCAGAGAGTCGGATCGACCCGGCGTGAACGCCTCCCGGCGCTGGGGCTCGAACCTTGGGAGCTGTGGCTCCCAAGGTCTGCCGTCACCCGGCGCCGGGGCTTCCGGTCGATCGCGATTGAGACTCCATCGCCATGTACTCGCACGCTAGGACGAGGTCACACCTGCTCGTGCAAGCGCACCTGCGCACGCGAAACCAAAGTTTGTGCCGTACAAGCTTTGCCCCCGACGAGCATGGCACCTGAGCGCACGTGGGGCCTTCTTCGCTTCGAGGAAGAGTGAAGCGCCCTGGGTTTCGTTCCGCGCTTATGTGGTGACGAGGGTGCTCGTGTGGGATTGATCGTAAGCCGCTTCGACCTCGACTGGGGTGCGGTAGCCGAGGGCTTCGTGCAGGCGCTGGTGGTTCCACCAGCTCACCCACTCCAACGTCGCCAACTCAACCGCCGACGTCGACGGCCACGTCGTGCGCGAGTAGATCAGCTCGGCCTTGTACAAGCCGTTCACCGTCTCAGCCAAGGCGTTATCGTACGAATCGCCCACTGTCCCAACGGAAGGCGCAACGCCGTGCTCGGCCAACGTGTCGGTGTACGCCAGCGAAACGTACTGGGCAGGTTCAACCAGTCGTTGCAACACCGGTTTGTTCGAGTGATCGTAGTTGCTCGTCGAAGACCTCTGCGGGGGTTCGCCAGCCGAGGACTTTGCGTGGCCGGTTGT
>NZ_JBXASS010000019.1:0-11303 GCF_058809565.1 Dermacoccus sp. MPR-E5
CCCGCCCCCTCCCCCGCGCGCTGTCGCTGGCCGCTGCAGGCACGGCCGCCGGCGGTACGGCGGCGCTGGCCTGGGCCTCGCTCATCGAGCGCAACTGGTACGCGCTGCGCCGCGTCGAGATGCCGGTGCTCGCCCCCGGGACGGCGCCGCTGCGGGTGCTGCACGTCAGCGACCTGCACATCGTGCCGCGTCAGGAACGACGCATCCAGTGGGTGCGTCAGCTCGCGCGGCTCGAACCCGACTTCGTCATCAACACCGGCGACAACCTCAGCGACGAGCACGCCATCCCCGCTGCGCTGCGCGCGATGGGGCCGCTCATGGAGCTTCCCGGCGCGTTCGTCTTCGGTTCGAACGACTACTTCTACCCCAAGCTCAAGAACCCCCTGCGCTACTTCGACGACTCGCATGCCAAGGGCGCGGCGATGCAGACGGGTGAGTTCGACATCGCCCAGTTGCGTGACGGTTTCACCGCGGGCGGCTGGCTCGACCTCACGCATCGACGCGAGCGGGTGCGGGTGGGGGCTGACGGCGTGGCGCTGGAGCTTCTCGGCGTCGACGACCCGCACCTCGAGTACGACGACTACGCGCAGGTCGCCGGTGAGGCCGCGTCGCGCCGAGGTGAGGTGGCCGCGACGATCGGCGTCGTCCACGCGCCGTACACGCGCGTGCTCGACGCGATGACGGCCGACGGCGCGGACGCCGTCATCGCCGGTCACACGCACGGCGGGCAGCTGTGCGTGCCGTTCCACGGCGCGCTCGTGACGAACTGCGACCTCGACACCTCGCGCGTCAAGGGCGTCTCGCGCTGGTGGCCCGGCGCGTCCGGCGTCGACTCGACGCAGGCCGTGCCGATCGGGCCGGGTGCGCTCGCAACGGACGGCTCGCCCCTCGACTCCGCCGCCGAGATCGGCGAGCGCTTCGACGTCCTCGACGCCCACCGCGTGCACAACGACTCGGTCTCGCGCTCGGAGGCTACGGCGCGCGAACGGCGCCGCACCGCGCTGCCGTCGTCCGCCGCGCCCGACGACGCGGCGTGGCTGCACGTCTCCGCCGGGCTCGGACACAACAAGTACACGCCCGTGCGCTTCGCCTGCCGTCCCGAGGCGACACTCATCACGCTGACGGCGAAGGCGCACTGACGAGCCCTGCGCGGCGCGTCAGCGCAGCACGTAGCCGATGCCGGGTTCGGTGACGATCCAGCGCGGGCGGGACGGTTCGGGTTCGAGCTTGCGACGCAGCTGCCCGCAGTAGACGCGCAGGTAGTTCGACTCGCGCCCGTACTGCGGCCCCCACACGGCGCGCAGCAGTTGCTCGTGCGGCACGACGCGCCCGCGGCGGCGCGCGAGTTCGGCGAGCAGGCGCCATTCCGTCGGCGTGAGGTGGGCGGCCCCCGTCGGCCCGCTCGCCTCGTACGTCGTGAAGTCGAGCGAGAAGTCCGCGGTGACGACGGGCGCCGGGCCGGACGGTTCGGCGCCGCCTCGCCGCAGCGCGGTCCGCACGCGCGCCATGAGCTACTCGATGCCGAACGGCTTTGTCACGTAGTCGTCGGCACCCTCGTCGAGCGCCTCGACCTTGGCATCAGGCTTCCTGACGAGCCGACAGCACGATGACGGGCACGCTCGAGCTCTGACGAAGTCGGCGCAGCACCTCGACGCCGTCGAGGTCGGGCAGGCCGAGGTCGAGGACGACGAGAACGAGTGCCGCGGCGCAGCCGAGCACGATCGGCAGCCACGTCCCGTTCAACCCCATGGAAGAAGGGAAAGGACTCATCTGGGGAATTGCCCGTGAGCCGCTGGGAAAACGCTCCGAATCGTGGTGTGCGTCACGTCGAGGGTGTTGACGTCCGATCGGGCGGGACGTCGGCAAGGCCCTCGGAGGCGGTGGGTGACGCGTCGGCGCTGCCCTTGGACGTGGTGGGTGCCGCGGTGATCCACCACGGCGTCGTCCTGCCGGGGCCGTCGCCGTACTGGGCGTCGAGTTCGGCGTCGGCGCGGAGGGCGCTCGCGCGATCGGCCCGCATCCATTCGATGAAGACGGCTGCGAGCAGGGGCAGCCCGACACTCTCGGCGACGGCGAGCAGCGCTCCCCCGGCGAACTTCTGATCGAGCGAGGTGGACATGTCGCCCCTGTAGGTGGCGGCGGACGCCGCGAAGCCGGGGAAGTGCGGCATGAGCAGATCGTGGTGCGTCATGACGAGGATGCCGGGGATCGCGTCGAACAGGCCGTCGACGCAGGCGAGCAGGACGCGCACGCCGGGCCCGGCCCACGCGGGCAGCAGATCGCCGGCGAGCAGGGGCAGCACGACGATGACGCCGACGACGAAAAGGTGCACGGTGAGCACGATGCGCATCGGCGTGGAGTCGAGCGCGGCCTGCCCGTAGGGCGTGAAGAAGACGACGATGACGCTCACCATCGCGAGGATCGAGCTGACGAACGGGTACATGAGCGCCCGTCCGAGGCGCCCGCCGAGCACTCGGCGCAGCGCCGTCGACCCCGCCGCGCCCTCGATGACGTCGACGGGGCGCGCGAGCGCGAAGCCGGTCGGGATGACGGCGACGAGCAGCGCGACCTGCAGCGCGAACACCCACATGAGGCGCGTCGACCACACCTCGACAGGCCCGCACAGCGTGTAGGCGAGCGCGCCGGCGCCGAACGTCAGGAACCACGCGAGCCACGAGACGTCAGCTCGTCCGCGACGGCGTGCGCGGATCCAGGGGGCGACGTAGCCGATCGTCACGACTGCGACGAGGAGGGTGCCCCATGAGCCCGGTCGCCAGTCGGTCAGCCATGACGAGGCATGCAGTTCGTTCACAGCGGGCATTGTGCGCGCGTCGGCTGGGAGGGCGGTGAACTCGCCTCGGCGGCGGTTTCGAACGCGCTCGCGTCGCCGCGGGATCGGGCAACTGCGCACTGCGGCCACGACGCACACGGCTGGGCCCGCATTCGGACGGGTACGGCGAAGGCCCCCATCGGCGAACCGATGAGGGCCTTGCTGACGCTGGTCGGGGTGACAGGATTTGAACCTGCGACCTCGTCGTCCCGAACGACGCGCGCTACCAAGCTGCGCCACACCCCGCGACTCTCGTCGTGCGCCACCGATGCGATCGGCAGCGACACCAAACCTTACATGCCGCGGCGCGTCGGCGCTAATCGTCGGGGCACCGTCGTCACCGACGCCCTGGCGGCCCGTTCGTGAGCTACGTCATCGTGGGCGCGTCGCCACGTCCATCGGGGTGGCCAGGTGATACCATCAAGGGTCAGGGAGGAACGAACGCCAGGGGGAACAATCGTGGGCACGGACCACGACGGGCCACGCACGCCTCGCGGTCGCGGCACGGCTCGTCGCGACGGCGCCGAGACTGCAGGCCGGAGCGGGAGCGCGGCAGGCAGTCGCGACCGGAACGCAGGTCGTGGCGGCGTGCCCTCATCGAGCGATGACCTGCCCGGCTGGCTGTTCAGCGCCGACCCGCTGACGTCCCCGCCGCGATCAGCGAACGCTCCCGCAACGTCCTCTCCCGCATCTCGGGAAGCGTCCCCGAGCGCGCGCGTCAAGAACGACGCGGACACGTTGCGCGTCGAGCCATCGAGGGACGTCGTCGAGACGCCGGCGACAGCGGCGGCCTCCCGCACGACCGTCGGGCAGTCGGTCGACCGCACGAACCGAGCGGCCCGCGAGGCGAGCTCTCGGCCTCGGAGACGCCCCACGGACATGCTCGCGCCACCCCCGCGTCAGGCACCTCACCACGTGGAACGGCCGGCCCCGCCTGCTCGCGAATCCGCGGCGAGCAACGCGACGTCAGTGGACGCCGACGCGATGGACGCCACGGCAGACCCCACCACGTCGACCGACACGAGCGCCCCGTCCTCGGACGCCGCTCGCACTGACGCCACGACAGGCCCCACCACGCCGGCCGACACGAGCGCCCCGTCGTCCTCCGACGCCGTGCAACCAGCCTCCGACGCCGCGCGAGCGACCGTCGCGACTCCGCGGCGCGGCCGGCTGCCTGCCCTCGACGGCGTGCGCGCACTGGCGGTGCTGGCCGTCATGGCGTTCCATTTCCGGGTGCCCGGGTTCAGCGGCGGTTTCCTGGGCGTCGACATCTTCTTCGTGCTGTCGGGCTACCTCATCACGAGCCAGTTGTGGTCGCGCTGGCCGCTGCGCAGCATCGATCTGAAGGCGTTCTGGGCCGCTCGCGTGCGACGCCTCGCGCCCGCCGCACTGCTCCTGCTCGCCGTGACGACGCTCGTCACGGCGTGTTTCCATCCGTCCGGCCTCGCGCAGCAACTGCGCGATGCGGCGGCGGCGCTGACGTACACGTCGAACTGGTGGTACGTGTACGGCGGGCGGCAGTACGGCGACTTCGGTTCGTGGTGGTTCCTCGAACACCTGTGGTCGCTCGCGATCGAGGAGCAGTTCTACCTGCTGTGGCCGCTCGTGGTGGCGGGGGTGCTCCTCGCCGTTCGCGCCACACGAACGCGGCGTCACGTCCTGCTCGCCGTGACCATCGGCGGGGCGCTCACCTCGAGCATCGCGATGAGTGTCGGCGCCTTCGCCTCGAGCGGCCGCTGGGCCGACGACCCCACGCGCGTCTACTTCGGCACGGACACACACGTCATGGGCCTGCTCGTCGGCGCCGCCCTCGCACTGCTGCTCGACGGGCGGGGGTTCCGCTCGCGCCTCACATTCGCCCCGGCGACGACCCGCATGACGGCCGCCGGCGTCGCCGCGCTCGTCGCCGTCATCGTCGTGATGACGCAGCTCGACTTCCTCTCGATGGGTTTCTACCGCTGGGGCGGTTTCCTCGCCTTCTCACTCGTCGTGGCGGCGCTCGTGTGGGTCGTCGTCCATGACGGCCCGCTCACCCGCGCGTTGTCGTGGCGCCCGCTGCGCTACGTCGGCGACCGCTCGTACGGGCTGTACCTGTGGCACTGGCCGCTCGTGACGCTGCCGTTCGTCACCGACGCGATGGAGTCGTCGTGGCTGCTGCCCGCGATCGGGTTGAGCATCGCGACGTTCGTGCTCGCCGAACTGAGCTACCGCTACGTCGAGATGCCCGTGCGCCGCGCCGGGGTGCGCGCCTGCCTGCGTCGCGCGCGGGGCGCTGTCGTCGACCGCCATGTCGGCGCCATGGTCGCGAGTCTCGCACTCGCGGCAGCGCTCATCGTCACGGCGACACAGATCGTCGCGCACCGTCAGGGGTCGACCGAGACGACGGCACCCGCGCCCGGGATCGACGCCACGCCCACCCCGGCGCCGTCCGCCCCGCCGACGCCGGGGCACCCCGGGGCGCCGTCGACCTCGGCGAGCCCGTCGTCGTCGAGCAACACCCCCGTGGCCGGGCTCGACACCCGCGCCACGAAGCAGATGAGCATCAGCGTCTGGGGCGACTCCGTCCCCGCGTCCGTCGCGCTCAACCAGCTCCCGCACGCCTACCGCACGGTCGACAACCACGCCGCGAAGAGCCAGCAGGCGAACGCGGTGCTCGAGCAGGTCATGGCGGCTGCGAAGGCGGGGACGATCAGGAGCGACGTCGTCCTGATCCACACCGGCGACAACGGTGTCGTACCGCAGGAGATGCTCGCCAAGACCCTCGACGCGTTGAAGGACGAACGCGTCGTGCTCGTGCTGCCGAAGACCACGCTGGGCACCCAGAAGCAGGCGCTGCATGCGATCCGCGAGGCGGCGAAGGGCCGGCCGTGGGTGCACCTCGTCGACTGGTACGGCGCCTCCAAGGACCACCCCGAGTACTTCATCGACGGCGTCCACCCCACCCTCGCAGCGATGCCCGTCTACATCAGCCTCGTGCAGAAGGCCTCGAAGGCCTGACCACGACACGACTCGTCAGGCATACCTCCGTCGCGTGAACCGCGACAGATCCTGCGCGAGCCGTTCGAGCGCGTCAGCGGCGTGATGGCGACGATCCCACGCGGCGTGGAGGCGGATGCCGAGAGCGTCGCCGTCAGCGTCGCGGATCGTGAGGGGCACGAGGCCGAAGCGGGGGTCGTCGGTGAGGACGCAGACGCCGCGCCCGCTGGCCGCGACGGCCTGGGCGACGACGGGTGAGGCGAACTCCGCGCGGGGTTCGACGCCGAGCTGCTCTGCGTCGAGGGCTGCGTCGAGCACGCGGCGCGCCGAGAGGCTGCGTTCGAGCAGAAGCAGGTCAGCACCCGCGAGCTCGTCGAGGTCGACGGCATCGCGCTGCGCCCACGGATGGGTCGGCGCGACGCACGCCCACAGCGGCAGGCGCGCGACGACGCGGCTGCCCAACGCCGGGGGTGGTGCGAGCGGCGCCACGGCGAGGTCGGCTCCGCGACGCAACGTGTCGTAGACGTCGTCGACGGACGCTTCGGCGATGCTCGGCAGCGGCGCGTCGGCGGACCACGTCGCGAGCCAGGGGGCGAGGACGTCGTCGCGGGTCGTGCCGGGGCTGACGAGACGAACCCGCTGCAGACGGCCGGCTGCGACGCCGCGGGCCGCGTCACTCACGGCGTCGGCCTGGCGCAGCAGTCGACGCGCGACGGGCAGCACGTCGATGCCGGCGGAGGTGAGGCGCAGCCGCCCGTCCTCACGATCGAACAGGCGGATGCGCAGCTGCCGCTCCAACTGCTGGATCTGACGCGTGACGGCGGGTTGCCCCACGCCGAGTCGCGCCGCGCCGGCCGTCACCGTCCCGGCGTCGGCAACGGCGACGAAGCACTCGACCGCCCTCAACTCCATACCGTCCCCTTCTGCGATCTACGTCCACATCGGCGATCTACGGTCACTTTCACCGCCCTCGGCGGCCGGCCAGAGCCCATCAGCGGCCTATTCCCAACATGCATACCAATCATCGAAAATTGATATTGGACAGCATAGGCGCCAAGCCTCAGAGTGAGGGAGAACACTGATCGACCCTGGTCACTCGCACCTCGGTTCGATCCCGTACGACGAAAGGACACGGCCATGACGTCCGTCCCTCAGGAGCGCAAGCTCGTCACCGCCATCCCCGGCCCGAAGAGCCAGGAACTGCACCAGCGGACGAAGGGCGCGGTCTCCGCGGGCGTCGGCATCGGCCTGCCTGTCTACGTCGAGCGTGCGGGCGGCGGCATCCTCGTCGACGTCGACGGCAACCAGCTCATCGACTTCGGCTCCGGCATCGCCGTGACGAGCGTCGGCAACTCGGCGCCGAAGGTCGTCGAGAAGGCCAAGAACCAGCTCGACGACTTCACGCACACCTGCTTCATGGTGACGCCGTACGAGGAGTACACGGCCGTCTGCGAGAAGCTCAACGAGCTGACACCCGGTGACCACGAGAAGCGTTCGGCGCTGTTCAACTCGGGCGCCGAGGCCGTCGAGAACGCCGTCAAGATCGCGCGCGTCCACACGGGCCGTCAGGCCGTCGTCGCCTTCGACCACGCCTACCACGGCCGCACGAACCTGACGATGGCGCTCACGGCGAAGAACATGCCGTACAAGCAGGGCTTCGGGCCGTTCGCGGGCGACGTCTACCGCATGCCGATGGCGTACCCGTACCGCTGGGTCGGCAACGCCGACACGATCACTGCCGACGCCTTCGAGGCGTTCACGAGCGCCGTGCACGCGCAGATCGGCGAGCAGAACGTCGCGGCCGTCATCATCGAGCCCATCCAGGGTGAGGGCGGGTTCATCGTGCCGCCCGCCGGCTGGCTGAAGAAGGTCGCCGACTGGTGCCGCGAGAACGGCATCGTCTTCATCGCCGACGAGGTGCAGAGCGGTTTCTGCCGCACCGGCGACTGGTTCGCGTGCGACGCCGAAGGCGTTGTGCCCGACCTCATCACGACCGCCAAGGGCATCGCGGGCGGCCTGCCGCTCGCGGCCGTGACGGGCCGCGCCGAGATCATGGACGCCGTCCACGCAGGCGGCCTCGGCGGCACCTACGGCGGCAACCCCGTCGCCTGCGCGGGCGCCCTCGGCGCGATCGAGACGATGGAGTCGGAGAACCTGCCCGCGCGCGCCAAGGAGATCGAGGCGATCTTCCGCGAGCGCCTCGGCCAGATCGCCGACAGGCACGACGTCGTCGGCGACATCCGCGGACGCGGCGGCATGATGGCCGTCGAGATCGTCAAGGCCGGCACGAAGGAGTCCGACGCCGACCTGACGAAGAAGATCGCGGCCGCCGCGAACGCTCAGGGCGTCGTCACGCTGACGGCCGGCACGTACGGCAACGTCCTGCGCTTCCTGCCGCCGCTCGTCATCGGTGACGGCCTGCTGCGCGAAGGCCTCGACATCATCGCCGAAGCGTTCGACTCCGCGACTGCCTGAGCGCCTGAGCGAGCACGACCATCCACAGGCTGTGTCGGATCGCCCCGCCCCGGGCGATCCGGCACAGCCGCTTCCACAGCTGCACCCGCCGTACTCGCCGGTACACCACGAATCTGGGATAGGAAAGACACATGGACACGAAGGCTCTGATCAACGACGTGCCGAAGCAGCTGTTCGTCGACGGCGCATGGCGCGACGCGGAGGGCGGCAAGACGCTCGAGGTGACGAACCCCGCGACCGGCGAGGTCCTCGCGCGCGTCGCCGACGCCTCCCCCGCTGACGGCGACGCAGCCCTCGCCGCCGCGCACGCCGCGCAGGCGAGCTGGGCGGCCACCACACCGCGTGAGCGTTCCGAACTGCTGCGCAAGGCGTTCGAGCTGCTCATCGAGCGCACCGACGACTTCGCGGCGCTCATGACCCTCGAGATGGGCAAGCCCTTCGCCGAGGCCAAGGGAGAGGTCGCCTATGGCGCCGAGTACTTCCGCTGGTTCGCGGAGGAGGCCGTGCGCATCAACGGCACGTACCTGCCCGCCCCCGCGGGCGGATCGCGACTGCTGACGATGAAGCAGCCCGTCGGCCCGTGCCTCATGATCACGCCGTGGAACTTCCCGCTCGCCATGGGCACGCGCAAGATCGGTCCGGCGCTCGCGGCCGGTTGCACGATGGTCATCAAGCCCGCCGCCGAGACGCCGCTGACGATGCTCGCCCTCGTCGCGCTCCTCGAGGAGGTCGGCGTCCCGAAGGGTGTCGTCAACGTCGTCACGACGAGCGATTCGGGCGGCGTCATGGAGCCGCTCATTCGCGACCCGCGAGCTCGCAAGCTGACGTTCACCGGCTCGACGGCTGTCGGCCGCAAGCTCGTCGAGCAGTCGGCCGAGCAGTTGCTGCGCGTGTCGATGGAGCTCGGTGGCAACGCGCCCTTCATGGTCTTCGAGGACGCTGACGTCGACGCGGCCGTCGAGGGCGCGATGGCGGCGAAGATGCGCAACATCGGTGAGGCCTGCACGGCCGCGAACCGTCTGTATGTGCACGAGTCGGTCGCCGCGGAGTTCGGCGAGAAGTTCGCCGCGAAGATGAAGGCGATGACGGTCGGCAACGGCATGGACGAGGGCGTCACCGTCGGCCCGCTCATCACCGGCAAGGCCGTGAAGAACGTCCAGCGACTCATCGACGGTGCCGTCGCCGCGGGCGCCACGAAGGTGTGCGGCGACGAGCAGGTGCCGAGCGAGGGCAACTTCGTCGCCCCCACCGTCCTGACGAACGTGCCCGGTGACGACGACATCGTGCGCGAGGAGATCTTCGGCCCGGTCGCCGCGATCCAGACGTTCACCGACGAGGACGACGTCATCGCCCGCGCGAACTCGACGGAGTACGGCCTCGCCGCGTACTTCTTCTCGAAGGACTACTCGCGGGCGCTGCGGGTCGCCGAGAAGCTCGAGTACGGCATGGTCGGCGTCAACGTCGGCGTCATCTCGAACCCGGCCGCGCCGTTCGGCGGGGTCAAGGCCTCCGGGTTCGGCCGCGAGGGCGGCTTCCAGGGCATCGACGAGTACCTCGAGACCAAGTACGTGGGCATGGCGCTCTGAGCGCCTGCGACGAAGGGACATGTGATGAGTGAAGCCATCTACACGGTGACGAACCCGGCGACGGGTGAGGTCGAGGAGACCTTCCCCACCGCGACCGACGATGAGGTAATGGCCGCCCTCGAGCGCGCCTACGCCGCCCGCGAGCGCTGGCGCAAGGTGCCGCTCGAGGAGAAGATCGCGATCATCGAGCGCGTCGCGGCCGAGTACGACTCGCGTCAGGAGGAACTGGCGCGCATCATCGGTGACGAGATGGGCAAGCCCCACGGCGACGCGACGGGTGAGGTGTGGCTCTCGGGCGACATCCACGCGTACAACGCGAGGCACGCGCCGGAGGTGCTTGCCGACGAGGAGCTCGACCTGGGCGAGCGTGACGGGCGCGCGTACATGCGCAAGGAGCCCGTCGGCGTCATCGTCGGCGTCATGCCGTGGAACTACCCGTATTACCAGGTCGCGCGTTTCGCGGCGCCGAACCTGCTGCTCGGCAACGTCATCCTGCTCAAGCACGCGCCGCAGTGCCCGCGTTCGGCGAAGGTGATCGAGGAGATCTACCACGCCGCCGGGGTGCCGAAGGATGTCTATCAGAACCTCTACGCGACGAATGAGCAGATCGCGATGCTCATCGACGACCCGCGCGTGCAGGGCGTGTCGCTGACGGGTTCGGAGCGCGCCGGTTCGGCCGTCGGTGAGCGTGCAGGGCGCAACCTGAAGAAGGCCGTGCTCGAGCTCGGCGGCAGCGACCCGTTCGTCGTGCTGCCGGACGCCGACATCGACAAGGCTGTCGAGGACGGCATCCTCGGCCGCTTCGAGAACTCGGGTCAGGCGTGCAACGCGGCGAAGCGGTTCATCCTCATCGGCGACGAGACGTACGACAAGTTCGTGCCGAAGTTCGCCGAGGCCGTCGCCGGGTTGAAGATGGGCGACCCGCACGACGAGTCGACGAACATCGGCCCGCTCGTCACGGAGGCCGCCGCGAAGGGTATTCAGGCGCAGATCGACGACGCCGTCGACGCGGGCGCCGAGGTGGTCGTCGGTGGCAAGCGTCCTGACGGTCCGGGCGCGTACGTCACGCCGACGGTGCTCGCCGGCGTCACGCCGCAGATGCGCGCGTGGAGCGAGGAGATCTTCGGCCCCGTCGCCGTCATGTACAAGGCGGCCGACGAGGACGAGGCCGTGCGCATCGCGAACGACACGCTGTTCGGTCTCGGCGCGTCGGTGCACTCGGCTGACGTCGACGCCGCGCTGCGCGTGGCCGATCGGCTCGAGTCGGGCATGGTGTCGATCAACGAGGCCCCCGGTTCTTCGTCGGAGCTGCCGTTCGGTGGCGTCAAGCGTTCCGGTTTCGGGCGCGAGCTCGGCACGTACGGGTTCGACGAGTTCTGCAACAAGCGGATGATCCGCATCGCGGGCTGACGAAGCTCGAAGGGGCGGGGTGCACC
>NZ_JBXASS010000019.1:11399-50364 GCF_058809565.1 Dermacoccus sp. MPR-E5
CACCGCAGCGAAGCGAGGATGTGCCCCGGCCCCTTCGGGCGCGCGTCGGACCGCCGAAGTGATCGCGGGCTGACGAAGCTCGAAGGGGCGGGGTGCACCGCAGCGAAGCGAGGATGTGCCCCGGCCCCTTCGGGCGCGCGTCGGACCGCCGAAGTGATCGCGGGCTGACGAAGTACGCCCAACTGACCCTCGGGGCCTGAGAACGCCCCACTCGTGCGTCACGTCGCACGAGTGGGGCGTTCTTGCGTCACAGCATCCCGACTTACGCGACATGTCGCGCCATCGGGGTACTGCATCCGACGTCAGCCATTCATGACGAACGTCGCCCGCGAACGCGTCAGATCTGACACCTTCGCGGGCGACGTTCGAGCTCACCGTGAGCGACGGGTTCAGCCCGCGACGACGGCGCCCTCCGGTGCGAGGTCGACGCCGGCCGGCTGGGCCTCGGCGTCGGGGCGCACACGTCGCGGGACGAGCATCGCGATGGCGGCGCCCGCGACGGCGGCGCAGGCCCCGATGATGAAGCACACCTTGAACGCGCCCTCCGTCGGGATGGCGGGCGTCCCCGGCGCGAGGACGGTCGTGCGGCTCGTCAGCACGGCGGCCATGACGGCGCCGGCGACGGTCGTGCCGACCGAACGCATCAGGCCGTTGACGCCGACGCTGGCGCCGGCCTCGTGCATCGGCACGTTGTCGAGGATGAGCGTCGGCATCGCGGCGTAACCGATGCCGACACCCGCCGACGCGACGCACGAGGCGACCATGAGCTGCCACGGCGCGTTCATGAGGAACAGCGCGATGACGTAGCCGATGCTGATGACGAGCGCACCGGTGGCGAGCGTCACCCGCGCACCGCGGTGCGTGATGAGCGCGCTGGAGACGGGCGCGAACGCCATCATCATGAGGCCCGCGGGAGCCATCCACAGCCCGGCGTGCAGGATCGACTGGCCGAGACCGTACCCGGTGGCCTCGGGCATCTCGAGCAGCTGCGGCACGATAATGGACTGCGCCATCATGCCGAATCCGACGAGCACGGCCGCGAGGTTCGTGAACAACACCGGGCGGCGCGCCATGGTGCGCAGGTCGACGAGCGGATCGTGGTGACGCAGCTCGTACGCGCCCCAGACGAGCAGCACGATGACACCGGCGACGATGCTGCCGATCGTGCGCCCACTGCCCCACCCCCATTCGGAGCCCTTCGAGACACCGACGAGCGCCGAGACCAGACCCACGGCGAGACCGATGATGCCGACAGGGTCGATGTGCGCCGGGTGCTCGTCGTGGATGTGCGGCACGACGAACGCCGTCAGCACGACGACGACGGCGGCGAGCACCGCGGACAGCCAGAACAGGTCGTGCCACGAGTAGTCCTGCGCGATCCACGCTGCGAGCGGCAGACCGAGCGCACCACCGACACCGAGCGTCGCGCTGACGGCGGCGACGGCGCCCGTCGCACGCGCGGGCGGAGCGACCTCGCGCACGAGACTGATGGCGACCGGGATGTAGCCCATCGCCATGCCCTGCAGCGCGCGGCCGACGAGGAACGGCGCGAGGGTGCTCGACAGCGCCGCGACGACCGAACCGAGGACGAGCAGCGTCGCCGATACGAGCAGGACTCGCTTCTTGCCGTACATGTCGGCGAGGCGGCCGGTGACGGGCATCGTCACGGCGCCGGCGAGCAGCGTCGCCGTCACCGCCCAGGAGGCGTTGCTCGCGGACGTGTGCAGCAGCTCCGGCAGTTCGCGCTGGATCGGGATGACGAGGGACTGCATGAGCGCGCCGCTGAGGCTGCCGATGCAGAGGACGGCGACGACCGTCATCGGGGAGAAGCGCATCGCGGGGGCGGCCCCGGTCGGCGCGGTGGGTGAGGACAAGTGACCACTCCGTTTGTGTAAATTACATACCTACCCGATGAGATTACATTTAGTTGTACGAAGCAACAAGCGGGGGGGACGGGATGGCGGCAGACGTGGCGAGCGACATCGACACCGCCGCCGACGACGGCAACGGCGACCGTGCCCGCACCATGGCGCGCCTGCTCTCTCACTTCGACATCATGCGCCGCGCCGAGGAGCAGGCGAGCGAGTTGCGCATCGCCGAGGGCCGCCTGCTGTGGCTGCTGACGGGCGACGGCCCGCCGCGCACGCTCAAGCAGATCGCGTGCGAACTTGAGCTCGAGCAGTCAACGGCGAACCGTCAGGTCAACGCTGCGGTGCGGGCCGGCGTCGTCCGGCGATTCCGCGAATCCGGGTCTCACGCCTGGCTCTTCGAGGCGAGCGACGACGGCGCGGCGCTCTACGAGCGCAGCGTCGGACGTCACCTCGACCGCGTCGACGACGCCCTCGCCGCTCTGCCCGCCGGCGAACGCGAACGTCTCGTCAGCTCGTTCGCGACGTTCATCGACGCCTACAAGGAACCGTCGGCGACCTCACCCCACGGCTCACCGCGCGACGACACGTCCTGAGAGTCCCCGGCCACACCGCGAAGCCGCCGTGACCGTCACCCTCGCCATCCCGTACCCAACGGCGATCTACGTCCACATCGGCGATTTTCGTTCACCTTCGTGAAGGTGAACGAAAATCGCAGATGTGAACGGGAATCGCAGAGGGGTCAGCTCATCGCGAACATCTCGAGGTGGGTCTTGACGACGATGACGCGCGGGCCGTTGACGTCGGCGGCGAACGTCGCGCGCAGGGCGTCGGTCAACTCGTCGTAGCCGACCTCGTCACCCACAGCCACCTCTTGAGCCTCGACACCGAACGACTCCGCCAAGGCGACGAAGTCCGGGCGCGCGAGTTCGGTGTGCGTCGCCTGGCCAAACGTCGCCTCCATGTACTCGCGCAGGATGCCGTAGCCGCCGTCGTCGACGATGAGCCACGTGACGGGGATGCCGTGTTGCACGGCCGTCGCGAGTTCGGCGATCGAGTACATCGACGAGCCGTCACCAGCGACGGCGACGACGCGCTCGTGCCCGCCGACGGAGAACGCCGCGTCGACGTCCGTCAGCTTTGCGCCGCGCTTCTCCGCGAGCGCGACGGCGCCGCCGAGTGCGGCCGGGAACGCGAACCCGAGCCCGCCGGCGCCCTGACCCGAGTGGAAGCCGCCGGAGCGGCCGTCCCAGCAGTTCCAGGCCCAGTAGGCGGCGATCGTCATGTCCCAGAACGTCGGCACCTCGTCGGGGATGCCGGCGCGGATGGCGTCCATGAACGCGCGCTCGTGGGCGAGATCCTGACCGTCGAGCCGGGCGACGATCGCCTTGCGCACTTCGGCAGCACGCTCGGCTCCCGGCGCGCGCCCCGCGGGCGCCTCTGCCGGGAACGCCGCGACGAACGCATCGAGCGCCGCCTTCGCGTCGCACGCGATGCCGAGCGCGGGGTGGTTCGACTCGAGAACGCGCGGCTCGGCGTCGACGTGGATGAGCTTGCCGGCGGGCTTCAGCGTGAAGTAGTTCGACGTCACCTCACCGAGCGAGGTGCCGACCGCGAGCAGGACGTCGGCGTCCGCGAGGAGGTCGGTGACGGCGCGGTCCTCGACCCACGACCCCATCGACAACGGGTGATCGACCGGAAAACCCGAGTTGCCACCCGGCGAGCAGACGACGGGTGCGTCGAGCTTCTCCGCCAGGGCGAGCAGCGCCCTCTCGGCGCCGGCGCGGCGCACGCCGCCACCAGCGACGATGGCAGGGCGCTTCGCGCCCGCGAGCAACTTCACCGCAGCCCAGACGAGTTCGGGGCGCGGCCCCTCCGGCGTCGGCGCCGAGACGGCCGTGCGGATCGGCGGGATCTCCGTCTTCGCGAGCAGCACGTCCTGCGGCACCTCGACCCACACGGGCCCGCGCGGATACGTCATCGCCTCGACCCACGCCGACTCGATGGCCGTCGGGATGGCGGCGTGGTGCGTCACCGTGCGCTGCGACTTCGTCACGTCGATGGCGGCGCGGCGCTGCTCGTCGAGCTGGTGCAGCATGCCGCGACGCGCGCCGCCGAGGCCCGAGACGGGCACCTGCGAGGCGACGACGACCATCGGCACGCTCGTCGCGTACGCCTCCTGCAGCCCGGGCAGCGCCGTCAGGGCACCCGGCCCGGTCGACAGGAACAGCGCAGCCGGCTTGCCTGAGACGCGCGAGTAGCCGTCGGCCGCGAAGGCTGCGTTGTTCTCGACGCGCGAGCTCATGAAGTGCAGCCCCGAGCGGCGCAGCGCGTCGAACAGGCCCAGCGCATGCTGACCGGGAATGCCGAACACCGTCGTCGTGCCGAGCGCTTCGAGCGTCTCGACGACGAGGTCGCCACCGTTGCGGATCTTCTCACCCTCGCCCGTCGGCGCGACGGCTTCGGGCTCGGGGTGACGGATCTGCTCGCTCACCGCTGGGCCCCGTACACCGTGCCGGACTCGCCGTACGCGGGCCCGCCGGGCGCGGCGTCCGCACCGAGCGCGAGCAGCGACATGTACTCGTAGACGACGTTGGCGGCGGCCAGGCCCGTCAGCTCGGCGTGGTCGTAGGGCGGTGCGACCTCGACGACGTCGGCGCCGATGAGGTTCGTGCCGCGCAGGCCGCGCAGGATCTCGAGCAGCTCACGCGACGTCAGACCGCCCGGCTCGGGGGTGCCGGTGCCCGGCGCGTGCGCGGGGTCGAGCACGTCGATGTCGAGCGAGACGTACAGCGGACGGTCGCCGACGCGCTCGCGCAGGAACCCGACGACCTCGTCGACGCCCATGCGCATGACGTCGTTGCTCGTCACGACACCGAAGCCGAAGCGCGCGTCGTCCTCGAGGTCCTGCGTGCCGTACAGCGGGCCGCGCGTGCCGACGTGGCAGACGCCGGAGGAGTCGATGAGGCCCTCCTCGAACGCCCGGCGGAACGGCGTCCCGTGCGTGTACTCGGCGCCGAAGTAGGTGTCCCACGTGTCGAGGTGCGCGTCGAAGTGCAGCAGCGCGACGGGGCCGTGCTTCTTCGCGTGCGCGCGCAGCAGCGGCAGGGCGAGGGTGTGGTCGCCGCCGATCGTGATGAGCGAGGTGCCCTCGTCGACGAACTGACGTGCACCCTCCTCCGCTTCCTTCAGCGCCGACTCGATGTCGAACGGGTTGAGCGCGATGTCACCGGCATCGGCAATCTGCATCTGCGCGAACGGCGACACGGACTGCGCCGGGTTGAACGGGCGCAGCAGACGCGAGCTCTCGCGCACGTGCGTCGCGCCGAAACGCGCACCGGGGCGGTAGGAGACGCCGGTGTCGAACGGCATGCCGACGACGGCGACGTCGGCCTTCGAGACGTCCTCGATGCGCGGCAGGCGCGCGAACGTGCCGAGGCCGGCGTACCGCGGCGTGAGGGCGGCATTGACGGGCCCGACGTTGCCGCCGGCCTCGATGCGGGGGTGATCCATCTCGTCCTCTTCCTCTTCCGACGAGGCGTGCGCACGCCCGGTGCGAGCACCCCGTCGAGCCGTCGAACGGCCACTCATCAGGTCACGATCAGATTAACGGACGTGTTTACCAATGCGAATCTCTCGTTTGTCACGAGTCGATCTCGTATATTCATACGGTTCACCGTGGACTCATGCCAGAGCCATGCCACCCGGATCCAAGGAGGCCCTCGTGGACCTCAACCTCGTGATCGTCGTCCTCTACCTCGTCGCCATGCTCGGCTTCGGGTTCTGGGGCCGCTCGCGCACCCAGAACTCCAGCGACTACCTCGTCGCCGGCCGCCGCCTCGGCACCTTCCTCTACACCGGCACGATGGCGGCCGTCGTCCTCGGTGGCGCCTCCACGGTCGGCGGGGTCGGCCTCGGCTACAAGATGGGGTTGTCGGGCATGTGGCTCGTCGTCGCCATCGGCGTCGGCGTGCTCCTGCTGTCGCTGCTGTTCGCCGGCACCATCTCGAAGCTGCGCGTCTACACCGTCAGCGACATGCTGAAACTGCGCTACGGCAGCAAGAGCGCCGCGGGCGCGTCCAGCATCGTCATGATGCTCTACACGATGTTCCTCGTCGTCACCTCGACCGGCGCGTACGCCACCGTCCTGCACGTGCTGACGGGCCTCGACAGCTGGATCTGCATCGCCATCGGCGGCGCCGTCGTGCTCGTGTACTCCGTCATCGGCGGCATGTGGTCGATCACCCTGGCCGACCAGGTGCAGTTCATCATCAAGACGATCGGCATCTTCGCGCTCATGCTGCCGTTCGTGCTCGTCAAGGCCGACGGCTTCTCCGGCATCCGCGAGCGCTTGGGCGACAACTACTTCGCCATCGCCGGCGGCAAGGTCGGCGCCGACACGCAGACGATCATCACGTGGTTCGTCGTCTACATGTTCGGCATGCTCATCGGCCAGGACATCTGGCAGCGCGTCTTCACCGCGCGCACCCCGAAGGTAGCGCGTCTCGGCGGCACCATCGCCGGCGTCTACTGCATCCTCTACGGCGCGGCCGGCGCGATCATCGGCATGGGCGCGCACGCTGTCCTCGGCGACGGCATCAAGGCGAAGAACGACGTCTACGCCGAGGTCGCCGACAAGATCCTGCCCGTCGGCATCGGCGGTCTCGTGCTCGCCGCCGCCGTCGCGGCGATGATGTCGACGGCGTCCGGCGCGCTCATCGCGTGCGCGACGGTGGCCCGCAACGACGTCGTCCCGTTCCTGACGGGCCGTGCCCGCGCGGTCGACGACGTCGCCGTCGACGCCTACAGCGACCACGACGCCCTGAAGAGCACAGGCTCGCACGCCGCGAACCACGACGCGTCCGACCCGCACAGTGAGAAGAACATCCGCGAGAACCGCGCGTTCGTCCTCGGGCTCGGCGTGCTGACGGTGCTCATCTCGATCCTCATGGCGCGCCTCGACAACGGCGGCGACCTCGTCGTCGCGTCGCTGACGGTGGCGTACGACATCCTCGTCGGCGGCCTGCTCGTCGCCATCCTCGGCGGTTTCGTGTGGAAGCGCGCCAACGGCACGGGCGCCGCGATCTCGATGCTCGTCGGCACGCTCGTCACCGTGGCCGGGATGGTCTACCAGGCGAACAAGCTCGGCGACACCCTGAATGGCATCCTCGCCAATGAGCCGATCTACTACGGCCTCATCGCCTCGCTCGTCACGTTCGTCGTCGCTTCCCTCGCGACGCCGAAGACGGACGACGCGGTGCGCGCCGAGTGGGACGCCCGCGTCCACCGCCCCGCCGACGTCGAACTCGACGCCACGCCGACCGCACGCTGAGGCACCTGCCCGCCTCGGCTTGACGATGCCGCCGTCCGCTCGCACGCTGGAGCGGACGGCGGCATCGGCGTCCCTGCTGAGTCACGACGCGCCCCATCGCGCCCCGAAGACCGCCCACCTCACGAGGAGACCGCATGAGCACCCCCGATCAGCGCGAGCAGCCCACCCCCGACGAGGCTTCCGCGGCCACGGCACCAGCCGTCCCGAACGCGGACGACCTCGACGTCCTCGCCGCGCAGCTGAGCGGCACGCTCGTCACCGACCCCGACGTCGTCGACGCCGCGAGCCGTGACCGATCCCCCGTCGAAGAGGTGGGTGCGGCGATCGCGCTCGTGCGCGCGACGTGCCGTGACGACGTCGTCGCGACGCTGCGGTGGGCGAACGAGCGTGGCGTGCCCGTCATCACGCGGGGTGCGGGCACCGGGCTGTCGGGTGGCGCGAACGCGATCGACGGGTGCGTCGTGCTCGATGTCTCCCGTATGAACGCGATCAAGACCATCAACCCTGCCGAGCGCATCGCCGTCGTCGAACCGGGTGTGCTGAACGGCGATCTGTCGGACGCTGTGCGTGAGCAGGGCCTGTTCTATCCCCCGGACCCGGGCTCGTGGCGCATCTCCTCGATCGGCGGCAACGTCGCGACGAACGCCGGGGGCCTGTGCTGCGTCAAGTACGGGGTGACGAAGAAGTTCGTGCGTGCGCTCGAGGTCGTGCTCGCCGACGGCAGCGTCATGCGCACCGGCACTCCGACGGCGAAGGGCGTCGCGGGGTACGACCTCACGGGCCTCATCGTCGGGTCGGAGGGCACGCTCGGTGTCGTCACGGAGGTGACGCTCGCTCTCGTCCCGGCGCCTGACGACGAACTGGTCGCCGTCGCACTGTTCGACTCGGCGTCGCGTGCGTGCGAGGTGGCGGCAACCTACCTCGAGGCCGGCGGGCGCCCGTCGATGCTGGAGTTCATGGACGGCCCGACGCTCGCCGCGGTGCAGCGCATGGCCGATCTCGGCTTCGACGAGTCCGTCGACGGCATGCTCATCGTCGGGTGTGACGACGCCACACGTCAGGACGTCGAGTTCGCGGCGTTCTCGCGCCTCGCCGAGGAGGCCGGCGCGGAGGTGTTCGTCGCCGAATCCGTCGCGGAGTCACTGCAGTTCACCGCTGCGCGGCGCCTCGTCGGCAACGCGTTCGAGGCGATGGGCCGCGACCTCGTCGACGACGTCTGCGTGCCTCTGCGACGCACCGGCGAACTCGTCGACGGCGTGCGGGCGCTCGGCAAGAAGCACCGCGTACGCGTCGCGACGGCCGGCCACCTCGGCGACGGCAACATGCACCCCGCCGTGCTCTACTCCCCCGGCGACACTCCCGAGGCCGTGGACGAGAAGCGTCGCGCTTACGCCGCGTTCGAGGAGATCATGCAGCTCGGCCTCGATCTCGGCGGCACCATCACCGGTGAGCACGGCATCGGGCGCCTCAAGGCGAGCATGCTGCCCGTCGAGCTCGGCGAGACGAACACGCGCATCCAGCGCGAACTGCGGCGCGTCTTCGACCCGAATGGGACCCTCAACCCGGGTGTGAACCTTGCGAGCGATCACTCTTGATATCGAGCGCGCGCAGCATCCGCAGCTACCTCGAAGCCGTCGGTGGCACCCTCGTCATCGAGTGCGTCGAGGGTGACAACCACGTGCAGGTGCCCTGAGCCCCGTCAACGCGCGACGGGGATGAGGGTGAAGATGACGACGCTCTCGCCGTCGGCGGCGTTGCGCCAGGTGTGTGGTTCGCGGCCGGGGAAGGTGAGGGTGTCGCCGGCCTCGAGTCGGTGCGTGGCGTCGTGCAGCGTCACGTCGAGCGCGCCGGAGACGACGTGCCAGATCTCGAGCTCGCAGTCGATGGCGTACGGTTCGGCCTCACCGTCCCCGCCGGGTTGGATGACGGCGCGCAGCATCTGCACGGAACGTTCCTGACGACCCGTGACGAGGCGCTCGTCGATGCCCGTGCCGCCCATGTCGACGACCGGCGCGTCGGCAAGCTTGATGAGCGACGTGCGGGGTGCCTCGAAGAGCGAGCCGACCTCGATCTGCAGCACCTGGCACAGCGTCACGAGAGAGGCGACGGACGGCGACGTGAGGTCGCGTTCGACGCGGCTGAGAAACCCCTTCGTCATGCCGGCGAGCTGCGCGGCCTGCTCGAGGGTGTAGCGGCGCGCCAGCCGGGCGTTGCGCAACCGGGCGCCGATGGCGACGTTCTCACGCACCCCTTGCACTGGTAGTGACTTCACGCCGGCTCCCTCTTGGTTGTATTGCGGTAAACCCTACGCCGGATCTCACCGCTCTCCCCAGAAAAGCCGTCAGAGTCCATTTTCGCCGTCAGTCCAGGGCGATGGGGCCGTACTCGTCGAGCAGCTCCCCTGGCCCGGGGTTTTCCGGAGACGAACTTCCGCCGAGGTGACGGACCACACCCCACACCGCGTTGAGGCCGGTCTGGACGGCGCCCTCGGCCCAACCGGCCGTCCACGAGATGTCGTCGCCGGCGAGGAAGATACCGCGCTGGTGCTCCGGCAGCTCGTCCTGGGCGAAGTGGGTGAACAGCCGCTGCTGATACCGGTAGTGCCCCGGCAGGTTGGCCTTGAACGCGCCCATGAAGTTGGGGTCGGATTCCCACGAGACGGTGATCGGCTGACCGATGATGTGGCTCGCGATGTCGACGTCCGGGTAGATCTGGGCGAGCGAGTGCAGCATGAGCTCGACGCGCTCGTCGGCATCGAGCGCGAGCCACTTGAGCGCGTCGTCGTTCCACGTGTACGACAGCAGGATGACGGCGGGCCGGTCCGGGCCGTCGTCGAGCAGGTAGGTGGCGCGGTTGAGGCGGTCGGTGAGGGTCATCGACATGACGTCACGGCCCGTGGCGGGGTCGATGTCCTTCCAGAACGGGCGATCGACCATGACGAACGTCTTCGAACTGCTCATGTAGTGGCTGCGCTCGATCGCCATCCACATCTGCGGGCTGAACAGCGCCTCCTCGGTCGTGATGCGCGTCGACAGCAACCACGACTGGCACGTCGTGACGAGCGCCGGGTACGTCGCCTTGCGCCCCCATCGCTCGGTGACCTCGAGGTCGCCGCTCTCATGACGCCGGATGGCGGCGACGGCGCCGCGCGGCGCCCCGTCGTGCAGGCTCGCCAGGGTGGTGCCGGCCGGCCAATGGGCGAGCTTCTCGGGCGCGTGCGACCACAACGCCTCGGGCAACTTCTGCGCTCCGCCGAGGATGCGTCGGTGCTGATCGTCGGCGTCGGTGTAGACGACGCGCAGGATCTCGAGGATGGAGTTCGGGAAGTCCGTGTCCCAGCCGCCCGTGCCGAAACCGACCTGACCGAACGCCTCACGCGCCGCGAAACCGGCCTCCTTGAACGATTCGGAGGCGGCGATGAAGCCGTAGAACGTCTGCTCGTCCATCGTCGGCACGAGCTCGTTCCAGATCTGCTTGATGCGCTTCGTGTCACGAGCGCGGATGGCGTCCTGCATCTCGGTGAAGCGCGCGCCGTCGTCGACGGCGGCCTTCCACGCGTCCGCGACGTCGCGGAAGAACTGCGGCAGTTCGTCGGGTGTGCGCGCGTAGTGCGCCTCGCCGCCGAGCTCGATGACGGTGCTCGGCGTGACATCCGACAGCGGGTTCGGGAACGCCTCCGTCTCGAGGCCCATCGCGTCGATGTAGTGGTAGAGCGCGCGGCCGGAGACGGGAAAACGCATGCCACCGAGGTCGGCGACGACGTCCGGGGCGGCGCTGAAACTGTCGGTGCGCAACCGGCCACCGATGCGGTCGGCCTCGTGGACGACGGGCTTGAGGCCCAGCTTCATCAGCTCGTACGCGGTGATGAGGCCTGACAGGCCGGCGCCGACGACGGCGACCTCGGTGCCGTACATCTCCTCCGGCACGCTGCCGAGGCCCGTGGGGTGGGCGAGGTATTCGTCGTAGCTGAACGGGAAGTCGGGGTTGAGCATCGTGACGGGCGCATCGCCCGCGTGCTCGTCGCGATCGTGCGGGAACTCGGTGACAGCGGTCATCGCGGGGTGTCTCCTTCTCGGAGTGGATGGTCGGGGTCGAGGTCGTCCTCGAGGTGACGCTCATAGGTCGCCTGGTCGAGCGTGGCGAGGCGGGAGTGACGGCGGCCGTAGCCGAGGTAGACGGCAATGCCGACGGCCATCCACACGCCGAACACGACCCACGTCGAGGAACTGAGATTGGCCATGAGGTAGAGACAGATGAGCGCGCCGGCGGCCGGCAGCAGCGGGTACAGCGGCACCGTGAATGCGCGCGGCAGCTTCGGGTTGCGCACGCGCAGATAGATGACGGCGACGTTGACGAGGGCGAACGCGAACAGCGTGCCGATGCTCGTCGCGTCGGCCAACTCACCGAGCGGGATGAGGCCCGCCGTCACCGCGACGACGCCGCCGACGATCACGGTGCTGCGCACCGGCGTGGCCGTCTGCGGGGAGATGACGCCGAAGACGCGCGGCACGAGGCCGTCGCGCGACATCGACAACAGGATGCGGATCTGGCCGAACAGCACCGTCAGCACGACGCTGAAGATGGCGAGCACCGACGTCACCGCGAAGATGAACGCGACCCACGAGGCACCCGTGATCTCACGCATGATCTGCACGAGCGGCGCCTCGCGCCCGTCGAACCAGTGCCACTCGCGGGCTCCGATGGCGGCGACGGCGACCGCGACGTACAGCACCGTCACGATGATCATGGACAGCAGGATCGAGCGCGGCAGATCCCGCTTCGGATCGCGCGCCTCCTCACCGGCCGTGGATGCGGCGTCGAAACCGATGTACGAGAAGAACACGGTGCTCGCGGCGGCGGAGACGCCCGCGGCACCCATCGGGGCCAGCGGTGCGAAGTTGCCCGCCTTGAACGCGGTGAACGCGACCGCGCAGAAGAAGACGAGGATGGCGATCTTCAGCACGACGATGATCGTGTTGACGCGCGCACTCTCCCGCGCGCCGCGTGCGAGCAGGGCCGTCGCGAGCAGGACGACGAGGGCTGCGGGGACGTTGACGACGCCGCCCGCCCCGGGTGGGTTCGCGACGGCCTCGGGCAGGCCCAGGCCGAACGAGTCGAGTGTCTCGTTGACGTACTGCCCCGCCCCGACGGCGACGGCCGCGACGCTCACCGCGTACTCGAGGACGAGACACCACCCGCACACCCACGCGAGGCCCTCACCCATCGTCGCGTAGGTGTAGCTGTAGCTCGACCCGGCGACGGGCACGAGGCCCGCCATCTCGGCGTAGGAGAACGCCGACAGCAGCGCGGCGACGCCGGCGATGACGAACGAGATCCAGATCGCCGGGCCAGCCTCGGGCACCGTCTCACCGAGGACGACGAGGATGCCGGTGCCGAGCGTCGCCCCGACCGACATCATCGTCAGCTGCAGGACACCGAAACTGCGGTGCAGGCTGCGCCCGGCGGAGGTCGCCTCGGCCTGCGCGAGCGTCAGCCCGATCGGCTTGCGCCGCAGGAGCTGGGCGCCGAACGGGAGTCTCGAACGCGCCTGCTCGTCGAGCGATGAGGACACGGGGCACCTCTCGAAGGGGTCTGTGGGCCAGACCACGATGTCACACATCGCCGAGTTGTTTCGTGTTGGGAAACGCATGTGCTTCGACGTGGCGAGAGGTGAAGACGAGCGTTCTGGCTGGATGCGAGTGGTCTGCCGCTCGTGGTCAGTCATGCCGCTCGTTCTTGCTCGCCGGCGCGGGCACGCCGAGGGGCTGTGGCTGACGTCAGCGCCAGGACGCGTAGGTGTCGCGGCGCAGCTTGGCCAGGTAGGGGACGGCGTCACGGGCTGCGGCGACATCGTCGCGGGTGATGTCGGCGACGAGGAGTTCGGCGCCGTCGCCGCCCTGGGCGAGGAGGCCGCCGTCAGGCCCGACGATGACGCTGGCGCCGCCGAACGTGAGCCCGTCCTCGACGCCGACGTGGTTCGCATAGGCGAGACCGACACCGTTCTCGAGGGCACGAGCCCGCACGAGCACCTGGGGGACGTCGTCGAACCCTGCGGTGAGCGCGGTCGGGACGAGGATGACGTCGGCGCCCGCGAGCGCCGCGGCGCGCGTCATCTCGGGGTATTCGACGTCGAAGCAGATGATGACGCTCACCCGCATCCCGGCGAGTTCGACGGTGGTGGGGGCGTCCATTCCGGGGCTGAAGGCGGCGGCTTCGTCGTCGTCGAACAGGTTGACCTTGCGGTAATGCAGGATCGGGCGGCCGTCGGTGTCGAACAGCGTGGCGGCGATGTGTCGCGCAGCCTCGACGTCGCGCAGGGTGCTGGCGACGCGTTGAGCAGCCTGGGCGTCAAGCAGCGTGGGCTCTCTATGTCGAGCAGTCTCGCCGGGCGCGCCGCCACCGCGGGTGGCGGGAGTGTCGGCCGTCGCGACCTCGGGATAGCTCGCGAGGACGGCGATGCCGTGACGCGCCGCGGTGGCGGCGAGGGCGCCCGCGATGTCGGTCTGCTGGGTGGGGTCGCATGCGTGCAACCGCTTCGGGGCGTAGCCGGTGACGAAGAGTTCGGGTGTGACGAGGACGTCAGCACGGCGCGCGGCAGCTTCACCAGCGCGACGGTCGATGATGGCGAGGTTGGCGTCGACGTCACCGACGACGGCCTTGTCCTGCATGACGGCGATGCGCATGACGTCGAGGATGGCAGATGCGACGGCACTCGAGGCCCGATCCGACCACCACGCCACCGCGCAGCGACCGCCCGACCCGCCTGCTCCCTCTGCGATTTTCGTCCACATTCCGATTCTCGTCCCCATCTGCGAATCCCGTCCCCCTTCGCGATTCACCGTCACATCCGCGATTTCCGTCCACTTTCGGCTCGAGTCAGGCCCCCTGACGGCCGCACCAGCACCGCCGAGTTGGATGCGCCCCTGCGTCGCGGCAGGATCGTCAGCATGAGTCCTCGGCCCGACGACGCCCGCCCCGTCTACCTCGATCACAACGGCACGACGCCCGTCGCGCCGGAGGTCGCCGAAGCGATGTGGCCGTATCTCACCGAGCACTGCGGCAACCCGTCGAGCGCGACCCCGGCCGGGCGCCTGGCCCGCCGTGCCGTCGACGATGCGCGCGAGCACGTCGCTGCGCTCATCGGTGCGTCGGCGGACGAGGTGACGTTCACCTCCGGCGGCACGGAGGCGAACAACCTCGCCATCCGCGGCGTGACGGCGGCGCTTCGCCGCGCTGGCGCGTCGCCCGCGGCCGACGTGAGTTCGACGGTCGTGACGTCGGCCGTGGAGCACCCGGCGACGTCGGCGCCCATGGCGCTTCTCGCGCGCGACGGCTGGGACGTCGTGACGCTGCCGGTGACGCGAGCCGGCCACGTCGACCTCGCACCCCTGCCGCGCGACCATGTGGCCTTTGGCTCGATCATCCTCGCGCAGAACGAGACCGGGGCGATTCAACCCGTCCGCGAGTTCGCCGCGAGCGTGCACGCGGCGGGCGGTCTCGTCCACACCGACGCGGCGCAGGCTGTCGGGAAGATCGGCGTCGACGTCGACGACCTCGGCGTCGATCTGCTCAGCCTCGCCGGCCACAAGCTGTACGCCCCCAAGGCCGTCGGCGCCCTGTACGTCAGGCGTGGCACACCGATCGAGCCCCTCGTCGTCGGCGCGGGCCAGGAGCGCGGGCTGCGTCCGGGGACGGAGAACGTCGCCGGCATCGTCGGCCTCGGGCGGGCCGCGCAGCTCGCACTCTCACGCCTCGCCGACGATGCCGCGCGCATGATGAGCCTGCGTGACGAGCTGTGGCGCCGCCTCTCGACGGCCGTGCCCGGCCTCGTTCGCCTCAGCCCCGCGCAGAACTGTCTGCCGAACACGCTGATGATCTCCCTGCCGGGGCGCCTGGGGCGCGAGGTGCTCGAGGCAGCGCCTGACGTCGAAGCATCCACCGGCAGCGCGTGTCACGCCGGAATCGACTCCCCCGCAACGACACTCGTCGCCATGGGAGCGAGCGACGATGTCGCGCTCGGCGCGATCCGCCTGACGTTGGGGCGTACGACGAGTGACGCCGACATCGACCGCGCCACGACGAGCCTCGTCGCGGCGTTTCGCCACGTCGCCTGACGAGCGCCGGGCCGCCGACGAATGTGACCAAGAATCGCGAACGTGGACGAAAATCGCGGATGGGGACGCAGATCGCAGAGGTGCACACGGGGCCGGTGCGCACGGCGTGAGGCACGATGGTGGGGTGAGTGATTTCTCCCGCAACCCTGAACTCAACCGTCTGGTCGCGATCGACGGGCTCCTGAGCGACGACGAGCGCGACGTCCAGGCCCTCGTCCGCCGCTTCTGCGACGACCACGTGCGTCCGAATCTGCCGACCTGGTATGACGAGGCGCGCGTCCCGGCGCGTGAGCTCGCGAAGGGGCTCGGCGAGCTCGGGCTGCTCGGCATGCACCTCGACGGCTACGGGTGCGCCGGCTCGAGCGCGACCGCGTACGGCATGGCGTGTCACGAGCTCGAGGCGGCCGATTCGGGTATTCGTTCACTCGTCAGCGTGCAGGGCAGCCTCGCGATGTTCGCGATCTGGCGCTGGGGCAGCGAGGAGCAGAAGACTGAGTGGCTGCCGCGGATGGCGGCGGGAGACGCCGTCGGATGCTTCGGCCTGACCGAGCCCGACTTCGGTTCCGACCCGGCCGGCATGCGCACCCACGCCAAGCGTGACGGCGGCGACTGGGTGCTCAACGGCACGAAGATGTGGATCACGAACGGCACGATCGCCGACGTCGCCGTCGTCTGGGCGCAGACCGACGACAAGATCCGCGGCTTCGTCGTGCCGACGGACACCGCCGGTTTCGAGGCGCGCGAGATCACGAAGAAGATGTCGCTGCGTGCGTCGGTGACGGCGGAGCTGTCGCTGACCGACGTCCGTCTGCCCGCTGATGCCGTCTTCCCCGAGGTGCGCGGGCTCAAGGGGCCATTGTCGTGCCTGTCGGAGGCGCGCTTCGGCATCGTCTTCGGCGCGATGGGCGCCGCCCGCGATTCGCTCGAGACAGCGCTCGACTACGCCGCGACCCGCCAGGTGTTCGGCAAACCGCTCAGCGGCTACCAGCTGACGCAGGGCAAGCTCGCCGACATGACGCTCGAGGTCTCCAAGGGCATGCTCCTCGCGCTGCACCTGGGGCGCCTCAAGGACGGCGCGGGCGTGAGCCCCGAGCAGATCAGCCTCGGCAAGCTCAACAACTGCCGCGAGGCCATCGCCATCGCGCGCGAGTGCCGCACGATCCTCGGCGCCAACGGCATCTCGACGGAGTACTCCCCCATCCGTCACGCCGGAAACCTCGAGTCGGTCATGACCTACGAGGGCACGAGCGAGGTGCACCAACTCGTCCTCGGCAATGCCCTGACGGGTCAGTCGGCGTTCCGCTGAGTCGATCCTCGGAGCCTCCGAGACGACGGCGGCTTCCTTCGCGACCACGGCGGGGAGCGTCCTACGAAACCTGCGCCTTGCTAGCCTGGCGGCATGGTGACCCTGACGATCGACGGCATCTCGGATGACGTGTTGCGGTCATTGGAACATCAGGCCGACGCCGCGGGGGTCAGTCTGAATGACTACCTCGTGGCATGCCAGTCTGAATGACTACCTCGTGGCATGCCTGACTCTCGTCGCACATCAGCCGCCGCCTGATGACGGGCCGCCGCGTCTCGACCACTCAGAGCACGTCGACCAAGCCGAGACCCTGGCAACGCTCACCGACGAGGACGCGAAGCGCGACATCACTGAAGGCGATGATGCCTACGCTCACGGGGACGTCGTCCGAGGTGAGGAGGCCGTGCGCGCTCTGCGCCTCCAGGACCGCACGTGAGCCACTGACGTGCAGGGTACGTCGCGGGCTCACGGCCCAGGCTCCACCAGCCGAATCAGCCGTAGCTCGTCGGACCGGCGAGCGGGAAGTCCGCTCGCACGTCACCCCGGGTTGGCACCGGTCGAGTAATAGCCGTTCGCGTAGAAGGGCACGAGGGCGAAGGAGATCGCCTCGTCGACCTGCCGTTGCAGTGATCCGGGCTCGCGGTCGGCGAAAGCGACAGCCACGGATTCGTCCGTGAACGGCGACCGGGACAGCAGCTCGTCCCCGATTCCTGCCGCGCCCAGCACCGCGAGGACGGCGTCGTCATCGTGCGTGGCGGCGTCGTCGAAGAGCAACGCGCGTGACGCATCGACAATCTCACGCCGTAGAGGCGTCGTCGTGAACGAGAATCGCGACTTGCGGCGGAGCCCGTGCCGCGTCATCCTCGCCATCCCCTGGTCCACGAGGCTCATACCGACGTGTTCCCACGCACCCGGGTAGAGCGCGTCGATGACGAAGCGCGCCAGTGTCGGCTCGCGCACCTCGTCCAGACGGTTCGCCGCCCATCCCAGCAGGCCCTCGGGCGCAACCTCGGCGGTTCGGCGGATCCGGTCGCCCGTCCACTCGATCAGGCCCGCGGACCGCAGATCGAGCATCAACCCAGCCGTGACGCACACCTGTGCCCCGGTGACCCTGGGCAGTCCTCGATCGTCCAAGCTCATGATCCACAGACGTTCGCTGATCAGCACCTGATCAGTATCGCGCGTCCGCGATCACGACTCAGCTCAGCGGGTCGAGGATGCGCTTCAAGAACGCCTGGGTGCGGGCCTCGCGCGGGTGGTCGATGACCTGTGACGGCGCGCCGCGTTCGACGATGACGCCGCCGTCCATGAACAGCACCTGATCAGCGACGTCGCGCGCAAACGCGATCTCGTGGGTGACGACGATCATCGTGCGACCCTCGTCGGCGAGTTCGCGCATGACGCTCAGCACTCCCCCGACGAGTTCGGGGTCGAGCGCCGACGTCGGCTCATCGAAGAGCAGCAGCTCGGGTGCGAGGGCCAGGGCGCGCGCGATGCCGACGCGCTGCTGCTGCCCACCCGAGAGTTGGTAGGGGTACTTGTCGGCCTGGTCGTCGAGACCCACCTTCGCGAGAAGCTCATGCCCGCGCGCGTCGGCGTCAGCCTTCGCGACGCCCTGCACGACGATCGGACCTTCGGTGACATTCTCGAGCACGCTCTTGTGCGGAAACAGGTTGTGCTGCTGGAACACCATGCCCGTCTTCGACCGCAGCGCACCGACACGTTTGGCAGCGTCACCCTTGGCTCGACCGTCACGCCCGCGCGGGACGTCGACGTAGTCGACCTCGGCGTCCCCGATGCGGACGACGCCCGCCTCAGGCAGGTCGAGCGCATTGAGCGAACGCAGCACCGTCGTCTTGCCCGAACCCGACGGGCCGAGCAACACCGTCACCGACCCCGACGGGACGGTGAAGTCGATGCCTCGAAGCACCTCGAGCGAGCCGAACGACTTCGTCAGACCACGGACGTCGACGAGGGCGTCCGTGGTCGAGGTCGACGCGGCGTCCGCGGAACGAGCGTCCCTGGGGCGGGCGGGTGTGGAACCGTGAGGAGTCATCGTGCGACGTGCCTTCCGAGTCGGTTTTCGAGCCTGCCCTGGACGAGGGAGAGGATGAAGCACAGAGCCCAGTAGATCGCGGCGGCGACACCGTACAGCTCGAGGAAGTCACCCGAGGGTGCGGCGGCGATCTGGGCCTGGCGGAACATCTCGGTGACGAGGATGGTCGAGGCGAGCGACGTGTCCTTGACGAGGGAGATGAGCGTGTTCGACAGGGGCGGGACGGCGACACGCAACGCCTGCGGCAGGATGATGCGCCGTAGCGCCGTCGCCCGGTTCATGCCGATCGTCTCCGCGGCCTCCCACTGCCCCTTCGGCACGGACAGGATGGCGGCGCGGATGATCTCCGCGGAGTACGCCGCGACGTTGAGTGAGAACGCGATGATGGCCGACGGCCATGGGCTGAGTTTGATCCCGAGCTGCGGCATGCCGAAGAAGATGATGGCGAGCTGCACGAGCAGCGGTGTGCCTCGGAAGATGGAGATGAAGATGCGCGCCGGCCAGGACAGGGCCGCGTTGGCGCTCATGCGTGCCAGCGCGACGCCCAGGGCGAGGACGAGGCCGATGGCGAACGACGCCGCCGTCAGCGGAATCGTGCCCTTGAGCGTCGCCACGAGCATCGGGCCGATGTTGTTCTTGATCGTGTCGGTGACGCTCGTGCCCTTTGCCTCCGTCTCGAAGTACTGGGCGTAGAGCTTCTTGCTCGTGCCGTCGGCGTTCATCTCATCGATGGCGGTGTTGATCGCGGGCGCGAGCTTGCTTCCCTTCTTCGTCGGGAAGACCTCTTGGCTGGTGTCGCTCGTGCGGCTCGCGATCTTGAGCCCTGAGTTCTCGTGCGTCGCGAGGTAGTACTTGACGGCGAGTTCATCGTTGACGAAGGTGTCGACGCGCCCCTGTGAGAGTAGTTCGACAGCTTTGTCCATGCCGTCGACGGAGACGACGTTCGCCCCCGCCTTCTTCGCGACGCCTGCCCAGTCGGACGTGATGTTCTGCGCCGACTTCTTGCCCTTGATGTCGGCGAGGTTCTTGATCGACGAGCCATCCCTGACGACGACGACGCCGTGGCTCTCGACGTATGGCTTCGTCAGGTCGTACTTGGCGCGACGCTCAGCGTTGGCGCCGACCTGGTTGGCGATGACGTCGATACGGCCCGAGTCGAGGGCGGCGAACATCGAATCCCACTGCGTCTCGACGAACTCGACCTTGACCCCCAGCCGCTTGCCGACCTCGCGGAAGTAGTCGACGTCGTAGCCAGTGAGCTTGCCCGCCTGGTGGAACGAGAACGGAGCGTAGACGCCCTCAGTGCCGACCTTGATCGTGTCCGGCAGCTTGTCGTCGGTCTTCGTGACGGCAGGGGCCTGCTGCGCGGCGGCGGTGGTCACCGTCAGGCCACCCAGGAGAAGGGCTGCGACGAAGCTGAGGATCGCGACGAGGACGCTTCGGGCTCGCAGCACCCCGAAACGGTCACGGTTGGGCGTCTTCACGAGAGTCGAGATTACGCCCCGATTAAACAATCTCCTATTTCATGTCGCCTAACTCACCGTTATGCATCGATGGTGCAGACCGCCCGCGGGGGGCCTATCGGCGCCCCACTTCCAGCCGGCCTCGCGCGGCGCCCCTCACGCGGCCACCGGCGCCGTCGAAGAACTGCAAGAATCGCGGCATGACGCGACGCGTGAGGGGCGAGCTGGACCGATCGAAGCTCCTCAACGAACTGGAGCTGATGCCTGCGCCCGAGAAGCGCCGCATCGACGCCGCCACCGGCGCCGGCCGTATGCTCGACGACCCGCACGACCGCGACATCCAACGCGCCCGCGTCGCGCAGTTGCCCTGGGCGCGAGCGATGGGTGCGTTGGCCTTCACCGGCCTTGCCCTGATGCGCTGCTTGGACGTCGTCGATGGCCGTCGTTCGTGGTGGGACTGGCTCGCGGCCGCCTTCTTCACCGTCAATGCCGTCTTCTGGATTCGGCGCTGGTGGCTCATGCGTCGGCTCGGTCGGCAACTCGACGCCGTCGACGCGACCGGCCTCACGCTTGCGCGTAGCGCCCGACCCCGACGAGCATCTCGGCGATCTGCAGGGCGTTGAGCGCGGCGCCCTTGCGGATGTTGTCGCCGCACACGATGAAGTCGAGCGTGTGCGGGTTGCTCTCGACCTGACGCACGCGCCCGACCCACACGGGGTCGGTGCCAACGGCGTCGGCGGGCGTCGGCCAGTCGGTGCCGTTTTCGTCGGGCATGACGATCGCCCCGTTCGCGCCCTCGACGATGGCGCGGCGCGCGTCGTCGGGCTTGACCTTCTTGTCGAAGCTCACGTGCAGCGTCGACATGTGCGTCGTGACGATCGGCACCTGCACGCACGTGACGGCGACGCGCAGCTGCGGCCGCGCGAGCACGTCACGCAGTTCGTGCGCGATGTCGTTCTCCTCGCTCGACCAGCCGCCGCCGACGTGCTCACCCACCCAGGGCACGACGTTGCTGACGATCGGGGCCGGAAACGGTGAGTCGTCGGGCAGATCGGCGACGTAGCGGCGGACGTCACCGGGCATCTGGCCGATGCGCGGGTGGCCGGTGAGCGCCGATACCTCTTCATAGAGACGCTCCGCGCCCCGCTTGCCCGCGCCGGTGACGGCCTGCATCGACGTCGCCGTCACGTGCGTGAGGCTCCAGTGCTCGTGCAGCGTCGCGAGGACGGGAAGCATGACGATCGCGGGGCCCGACGGCATCGCGACGATGCCGCGGGGGTGCTCGAACGCCGCAGCCGCGTTGACCTCGGGCACGACGAGTGGGACGTCGTCGTCATCACGGAACGCGGCGGAGGTGTCGACGACGAGGCAGTCGGACGCCGTCGCGAACGGCGCCCACTTCGCCGACACGTCTGCGGGCGTCGCGAAGATGGCGACGTCGACGCCGGCGAAGCTCTCACTGTCGAGGGGTTCGACCTCGAGTTCGTCGACGCCGAACAGCATCCTGCGTCCGACAGATCGGTCGGAGCCGAAGAGACGCACGTCGTCCCACGCGTCCGCGCGCGTCGCGAGGACGTCGATCACCGCCTGGCCGACGAGCCCCGTGGGGCCGACGACGGCGAGGACGGGCCGTTCGGGCTGGTTCGCAGTCACGTTCCGAGCATAGGCGCCGTCACTGACGACGAACCCGTCCGCCTGCCCGGTTGACGCCAGATCTATTGGAAACTCACATGATTGGGCGAGATCGCACCCGCCGTCTGCACCGTTCGATCCCGTGAGCCCAACGGCTGGCGCACTTCTCGCCCCATCACCTGTGGCTTCACGTCCCGCCTGACCGCCCCACCCAACCCACGTTGCATGTGACCGAAAATCGCAGATGGGGACGAGATTCACCGATGGGGACAGGAATCGCCGTTGGGGCGGGGGTCAGCCCGCGGCAGCGATGAGTTCGGCGATCTGCACCGTGTTGAGCGCCGCGCCCTTGCGCAGGTTGTCGTTGCTGATGAACAGCGCGAGACCCTTGCCGTCGGCGACGGAGGCGTCCTGGCGGATGCGTCCGACGTAGCTCGGGTCCTTGCCTGCGGCGACGCGCGGCATCGGCACGTCGGCGAGTTCGACGCCGGGGGCGTCGGCGAGCAGGTCGCGGGCTTCCTCGGGCGTGATGGCGCGCTCGAACTCTGCGTTGACGCTGAGCGAGTGACCGCTGAACACCGGCACGCGCACGCACGTGCCGGACACGGCGAGCTCGGGCAGGTCGAGGATCTTGCGCGATTCGTTGCGCAGCTTCTGCTCCTCGTCCGTCTCGTTCGTGCCGTCGTCGACGATCGAACCGGCCATGGCGAGCACGTTGAACGCGATCGGCGCGACGTACTTGTTCGGCGCGCCGAGGTCGACGGCCTCGCCGTCGAGCGCCATCTTCTCCATGTCGGCCTCGGCGGCCTTGCGGATCTGCCCGGCGAGTTCGGCCACCCCGGCGACGCCCGATCCGGAGACGGCCTGGTACGTCGAGACGACGAGACGCATCAGCCCCGCGGCGTCGTGCAGCGGCTTGAGCACCGGCATCGCGGCCATCGTCGTGCAGTTCGGGTTGGCGATGATGCCCTTGGGCGTGTTCGCGATCTGCTCGCCGTTGACCTCACTGACGATGAGCGGCACCTCGGGGTCGCGTCGCCACGCCGAGGAGTTGTCGATGACGGTGACGCCCGCCGCCGCGAACTTCGGTGCGAGCGCCTTCGACGTGTCGCCGCCCGCGGAGAAGATCGCGACGTCGAGGCCGCTCGGGTCAGCGGTCGCCGCGTCCTCGAGGGTGTAGTCGACGCCCTTGAACGTCAGCGTCTTGCCCGCACTGCGCGCCGACGCGAACAGCCGCAGGCTCTTGATCGGGAAGTTCCGCTCCTCGAGCAGTTGCAGGACGACGCGGCCGACCTGGCCGGTCGCGCCGACGACGCCGAGATTCAGTTCCTTGTTCATGGGTGACGTTCCTTTCGCGCGGCCAGACGTCGAGCGTCCCCGCTGTGATGATGGCGTCGCGTCGTCAGCACCGGATGCCGTTCCGCGATTGCAGACGTTGCCCGTCAGCGGCCGGTGCCGGCGTAGACGACGGCCTCGCCGTCGGCGTCGAGCCCGAATGCGGTGTGGACGAGGCGGACGGCTTCGTCGAGTTCGTCGCTGCTCGTCACGACCGAGACGCGGATCTCGGACGTCGAGATCATCTCGATGTTGATGCCGGCGTCGGCGAGCGCCTGGAACAGCGTCGCCGAGATGCCCGGGTTGGAGCGCATGCCGGAGCCGACGAGCGACAGCTTGCCGATCGTGTCGTCGTAGTGGAGTCGGTCGAAGCCGAGTTCGTCCTTCATCGCGTTGAGGACGGCGACACCCTTGGGCGCTTCGTCCTTCGGCACGGTGAAGGAGATGTCGGTGCGCTTGTCCTCGCCGGCGGAGACGTTCTGGACGATCATGTCGACGTTGAGGCCCGCGCCCGCGACGGCGCGGAAGACGGCGGCTGCGCGCCCGGGTGAGTCGGGGATGCCGACGATCGTGATCTTTCCTTCGCTGCGGTCGTGCGCGACGCCGGCGATGATCGGGTCTTCCACGGTGTCTCCTTCTTTGTCGTTGACGACCCAGGTGCCCTCGTGGTGGCTGAAGGAGCTACGCACGTGGATGGGGAGGTCGAATCGGCGGGCGTACTCGACGCAGCGCAGCATGAGCACCTTCGCGCCCTGTGCCGCCATCTCCTGCATCTCCTCGTTGGTGATTCGGTCGATCTTGTGGGCCTTCGGCACGATGCGCGGGTCGGCGGTGAAGATGCCATCGACGTCGGTGTAGATCTCGCACACGTCGGCCTTGATGGCGGCGGCGAGCGCGACGGCCGTCGTGTCCGAACCGCCGCGTCCGAGCGTCGTGATCTCGTTCGTGCTCTGGCTGACGCCCTGGAACCCGGCGACGATGACGATGTGCCCCTCGTCGACGGCCCGCTGGATGCGGCCGGGCGTCACGTCGATGATCTTCGCCCTGCCGTGCACCTCGTCGGTGATGACGCCCGCCTGGCTGCCGGTGTAGCTGCGCGCCGAATGGCCGAGGTTCGCGATGGCCATGGAGACGAGCGCCATCGACATGCGCTCCCCCGCCGTCAGCAGCATGTCCATCTCGCGCGCCTGCGGCGCGGGGCTGACCTGCGCGGCGAGGTCGAGCAGCTCGTCCGTCGTGTCGCCCATCGCGGAGACCACGACGACGACGCTGTTGCCCGCCTTCTTCGTGTCGACGATGCGTCGCGCGACACGCTTGATGCTGTCGGCGTCGGCGAGGGACGAACCGCCGTACTTCTGGACGATCAGGCTCACGGTGTTGCTCCGGGGGTCGACTTCGGTCGGTCACGGCGAGTCTAGGCACTGCGCCCTGCAGGCTCGCTGAGCGCTCAGATACTGGTTCTGCGGCCGCGACGGGCGCCATATGACCAGCTGTCGGCCCGTACGAGCGGAATGGTCGAACCTGAGCGATCTGCCGCTCGTGTTCGACCATTTCGCTCGTATTCGTCGGGCCGAACTCATGTTCGTCGAGGCGGCACGCCCGCGACGAAGGATGCGTCACATCACGGGGCGTCAGAACACGAGGACGCGGCGGCCCTCGAAGGCACGGCCGAGCGTCACCTCGTCGGCGTATTCGAGATCGCCGCCGACAGGCAGGCCGGATGCGAGGCGGCTCACCGTCACGCCCATCGGTCCGATGAGGCGCGCGAGGTAGCTCGCCGTCGCCTCACCCGTGTGGTTCGGGTTGGTCGCGATGATGATCTCCTCGAGCGACGTGTCGCTGAGGCGCGCCATGAGCTCGGTGATGTGCAGGTCGCCCGGGCCGACGCCCTCGATCGGGTTCAACGCACCGCCGAGCACGTGGTAGCGCCCGCGGAACTCGCGGGTGCGTTCGATCGCGACGACGTCCTTGCTCTCCTCGACGATGCAGATGAGCGCCGGGTTGCGCTGCGGGTCGGCGCACACACGACACAGGTTCGTCTCGGCGACGTTGAAGCACACCTCGCAGAAGTGCACTGTCTCCTTGACCTTGAGCAGCACCTCCGCGAGACGCTGAACGTCATCGGCATCCGCCTCGAGCAGGTGGAACGCGATGCGCTGCGCCGACTTCGGCCCGACACCGGGCAGCCGACCGAGCTCGTCGATGAGGTCTTGAACCACGCCTTCATACACGATCGGCAAGCCTACGCGTCACCGGTGACAACCCCAATCGAGCGCGCGGGGCGTAGGTCAGCGGTGCGGATCGAGCAGCTTCGTCACCACCCGGCGATAGCCTGCGCCGATAGCGGGTGCCGCCACGCGGGTGACGAAAGCGGCGGCGGGGCGAAGGCGACCCGGCACCCACGGCAGGGTGATGCTCTGTGCCCAGGCGACCTGTGCACCACCGTCGAGGCCGCGCTCGCCGTCTGCCCGGTCGGGCCCGGCGGCCCGGCGCACCGGGGTGATCTCGACCGTCACGACACCGCCGAGGAGGCGACCGACCTTCTCGAACACGACGCGCCGGCCGGCTTCTATCTCCCGGACGACCATGACGTCGTCGAAGCCAAGCGGCCCGAGCCGTGTCCGCGCGACGTAGCGCGACCCGACGACTGCGTCCTCGGGAGCCGGCCCGCGACCCGTGGTGAACGGTACGACCTCGCCGTGCGCCGACACGTCGACGACGCGCCGCCACGCCTCATGCGGCGCCAACGCCGTGTCGATCCTGAAGGCGAACCCTGCTCGTCCCATGCGTCCCATCATTCTTCTCACTCGCCCACTCTCCATCGCGCCCCGCTCTTGCTGACGTCTCCCGCGTGACTGGTTCTTGCTGACGCGTCTGCTGTGCGGCCCGCTCTCACTGCCGCGTCTTTGTCGCGTCCCGCTCTTGCTGGCATGTCGCCGTCGCATCCCGCTTGTGCTGACGCGCCCCGCGAGCCGGCCCGTGCCCTACGGCCCGGTAGAACCCGGGCCAAGGCCTGGCATCCGTCACGGTCGCGCCACGCAGCGCTGCCACGACTTTCGTCAGCCCGCGTCAGGTCAGTTCGCGTCAGGGCCTTCTTCCTTGATGACCGTGCCGCCCAGTACCGACTTGATGATCGGCAGCCCGACGGCGTCCGAGTTCTCGATGTCCTCGTCGTCGACGCTCGCCGACGCATCATCGAAGCGGCCGCGCCCGCCCCGCTCGGCATCCTCCTGACGCTGCGCGGCCTCCCGCGCCGCCTTCTCGGCGCGCTGACGCGGCGTCAGCGCGCGCCCGTCGTCGACGGCGCCCTGCGTCGGCTGCGGCGCAGGCGCAACGCTGCCCGCCGCCGCCGAGTCGTGGGCCGCCTCGGCCTGCCCATCGCCGGCGCGCTCGCGAGCACCGGCTCGATCGCTCTCGCCCGAACGAGGCGGCAGCGGATCGTAGACGGCCTCGACGTCGGTCTCGGGCTCGTCCTCCATCCAGTCAGGAATGGGCTCCCCCGCGCTCAAGGGCGCACCCGCACTGTCGTCGACACCACTGGCACCGACGCCGCTGCTCGGGCCGCCGTTGTCAGCCGGCGATGCCTCGGCCGAGCGCCCCGAAGGATTCGCGCCCACCCTCGCGACGCCACCGGACGCGTCGCCCCTGTTCGAGGCGCCGTTGGCCGATCCCTGGTTCCGCGAGGATTCGTCCGCAGAACCGTGGCCGGCTCCGCGCATGCTGGGAGACGCGTCGTCGTTCGCCCATGACGGCGCCGGGCCGGCCTGCGCGCCCCAGTCGCCGCGCGAATCCGAACCCCACGCGCTGCTCTGCGCGGCGGCAGCCGCGAGGCCTGCGTCCTGGCGCGGCGAATCAGCCTCACGCGGCGCGACGCCCTCGGCGGGGTCGCCGGCCCGCGCCGGATCGACGCGGGCATGGCCGCCCTGCGCCCCGTTCCAACCGGTGCGATCGCGCCACCCACCGGGGCGTCCCTGGCCCTGACGACCCTGCTGCGGCGCAGCGGAGCGCGCTCCTCCCGAGGCGGGATCGCCCCACGCGTTCTGGCCGGACGCATCCTGCGTCGCACCACGCGAACCACCATCATGGCCCGGGCTGCCCTGGCGGCGAGCGTCAACACCCTCGCCACGGTGAGAGCCTGCTGGCACGTTCACACGCCCGTCAGCCGCCCCACCGGCGGACGACGAAGGATCGATCGACGCGCTGAACTGCGCCATCTCGTCGAACTGCGACCTGTCGTCGGGCGGCGCGTCATGCGGCGCGGGCTCGTCACCCCACGACCCGCCATCCGATGAGCCAGACTGCCCGCCATCCCCCTGGGGTCGGGACGAACCCTGCGCCCCCGAGGGGGCAGCGTTCGGCGACGACCATCCCCGCGCAGACTGCTGCGCGTTCGGCCCCTCACCCGCGGGCGACGCGTTCGGCGACGACCACGTCTGGCGCGCCTGGGCAGCGTTGGCCGCCCCCTGATGACCCCCGCCCTGACCCGACGGCGCCGCGGCACCGGCCGTCATGGCGCGGGCTTCGACGGCGACGTCGACGCCGATCGCCTCGATGAGCGCCTGACGCACGACCTCCATGTGCTGCCCGCGACTCATCGTGCCGGCGAGGCCCTCGCTCGTCGCGCCCAGGATCAACCGGCGCCCGTTGAACTCGGCCACCTGAGCGTTCTGACTGAGCAGCGTCCACGTGACGCGCTTGATGCGGAAGATGCGGTCGAGCACGTCGGGCCACGCCCGACGGATGTCGTCCGTGCTCATGCCTCCGCGCGCCGGCTGACCGCTCTCACGCTCGCCGGAACCCTGCTGCGGCGACGACGCGCCGCCGGACTGCTGCGTCGCATCGAAATCACGCTGCGCGCGCTCTCGCTCGGCCTCGCTCACGCCTCCCGTGACGCTCTGCGGCTGCTCGGCCCGCGCGTCGTCGCGCGCGGCCGCAGCGGCCCGCTGACCCTGCTCGGGTGCGGCCTCGCCGTGACCTGCCGGGCGAGAGGCACCCGACTGACCCGCGCGACCATCCCCGCCCTCAACGCCGGCGGTGTCAGCACGACCACCCCCCGCCCCGGCGCCCGGCGCGCGAGACAGATCGTCACCTGTTGACGAGTTCTCCTGCGCTGCACCGGCACTCGGGCTCTGCCATCTCGGTGTCGTTGCCGGCTGAGGAGCGCCCGCCGCCCCTGTCACACCCGCCGTCGCCGATGCGGCGTCCTCACCGGAACCGCCCGAGCGTCCTGCCCTGTCAGCATTCGCACCCACCCCAGAGGCCGCGCCGGCGCTCGCGCCGACCCCGCCCTGCGGCGGCGCCGACGCACCGGCGGGAGGCATCGCCGGCGCATGTGGCACCGGCCCCGCGGCAGCACGAGGCGGCAGTTCGCCCATGTCGAGGCGACGTTCCATCCGGTCGAGTCGCGCCGCGTATCCGTCGAGACCCGCGATGCCGGGCAGCAGCACGCGCGCGCACATGAGTTCGAGCTGAAGGCGCGGCGACGTCGCACCCGTCATCTCCGTCAGGCCCGCATTGATGACGTCCGCCGCGCGCGACAGCGCCCCCGCGCCGAACGAGGCCGCCTGCGAGCGCATGCGCTCCAGCTGATCCTCCGGCACCGAGCGCAGCACGGCGCCTGCACCCTCGGCCACGGCCGCGACGACGATGAGGTCGCGCAGACGCTCGAGCAGATCCTCGACGAACCGTCGCGGGTCGGCGCCCGATTCGACGACGCGGTCGATCTGCCGGAAGACCGCCGCCGAGTCACCGGCCGCGAACGCCTCGATGATGCCGTCGAGCAGTTCGTCATCGGTGAAGCCGAGCAGGCTCGCTGCGCCGGCGTACGTCAGCCCCTCGGGCCCCGACCCGGCGATGAGCTGGTCGAGCACCGACAGCGAGTCACGCACCGAACCCCCACCCGCGCGCGTGACGAACGACAGCACGCCCGGCTCGTACGCGACGCCCTCGGCGTCGAGCAGCGTCTCCATGTAGTCGCTCAGCTTCTTCGGCGGCACGAGGCGGAACGGGTAGTGGTGCGTGCGCGAGCGGATCGTGCCGATGACCTTCTCCGGCTCGGTCGTCGCGAACACGAACTTCACGTGTTCCGGCGGCTCCTCGACGATCTTGAGCAGCGCGTTGAAGCCCTGCGGCGTCACCATGTGCGCCTCGTCGATGATGTAGATCTTGTAGCGGCTGCTCGCCGGGCCGAACGACGCGCGCTCACGCAGGTCACGCGCGTCGTCGACACCACCGTGCGAGGCCGCGTCGATCTCGATGACGTCGACGCTGCCGGCACCGCCGCGAGCGAGCGCCACGCACGAGTCGCACACCCCGCACGGCGTCGGCGTCGGGCCCTGCTCGCAGTTGAGGCAACGCGCGAGGATGCGCGCCGACGTCGTCTTGCCGCACCCGCGCGGACCACTGAACAGGTACGCGTGATTGACGCGCCCCGTCCGCAGCGCCTGCATGAGGGGTTCGGTGACGTGCTCTTGGCCGATGACGTCGGCGAACGTCTCGGGGCGGTAGCGGCGGTACAGGGCCGTTGTCATGCGAGCAACACTAGTGGCGCGCGCCGACAACCCCGAGATCCCGCGGAGAACGCCCTACGAGCAGGCCGATCACGCGTCGCCCGACCACCCGTCCAGCGCCGCCCGGAGCGCCGACCACCCCACGATTACCGCCCTCGCAGCGTCCCCGGTAGACTCATGCCAAGCCCCCCGCGTGGTGGTACCTCTCCGAACTCCCCCAGGGCAGGAATGCAGCAAGGGTAGGAGAGCTCTTCCAGGTACGCGGGGGGCGCTCACGTCTCACAGGGCCCCAGCCGCGTCCCGGGCGTCATCTGACGTCGGGGGCCCCGGCCCGTCGCGCCGCGGTACTGCCGCAGCGCCATGTTCTCGGTGTCCTCCGGACGCGTGCGCGCGACGTACACCTCGCGTCCGAAGCCGCCCGTCGGCGCACGGGTGCCCTACACGACGATCCACCCGTCATCGGCGACGCTCGCCGTCCCCCACGTCATGTGGTCGAGCGTGTCGTCGTCTGCGCTCAGCGCGACGGTCTCGAGGCGTCGCGCCGCCCCGCCGTCCGGCACGACGAAGCGCGTCACCGACGTGCCGAGCAACGTGAACCCCCAGAACCCGCCGTGCCGCCTGATCGTGTTGGTGCAGACGAAAGCTCGCTCCATCGACCGCGATCAAGGCTGATGACGCAGGTCGGCCACGCCGCCAACCGCTCGCCCGCAACACCGGGACCGGGGATGACGGCGCCGCCCGTCAGCACCTGCGCGAAGCACCCCCGCGTGCTGATGAGCATCGAGTTCGACACCATGGTCGCCCCGTGGCCGGGCGCGCGACGCGTGTCGCCGAGCAGCCACATGACGCGTCCGTCGCCGAGCGGCGCGGCGTGGCGGGCGACGCGTCGCGGCATGGCGTCAGGCTACGAGCCGCCGCTCATCACCGAAGGGGTTTTCACGCACCTACTCTCCGCTCAGCTTGGCGCGCTGCACCTCGAGGGCCAGCTCGCCCGCGACGTCGGGTTCGCGCGGCGCGCCGAGCCCGTTGACGGCGGGGCTGAGGCGCCGTTCGACGGCGAGGGTGACGGCGGCCGCGCCCACGCATCCGAGGACGAGCGCGAGCGTGTACCAGCCGGCCAGGGCGTGCCCGATGAGCAGGCCCGCGAACGGCGGGCCGACGATCTCGGCGAGGTGGAAGGCTCCCGCGGAGGCAGAGTTGTAGCGCCCGCGCAGGGCGTCCGGGGCGAGGTCGTTGACCATGGCGGGCAGCGTCGGCTGCAGGAACGTCTCGCCGATGCCGAAGATCGCCGCCGACGCGCAGACGAGGACGCCGGCCATCGTCGCGGAGCGCTCCCCCGACCAGCCCGCGAGGCCGAGCACGGTCCACGACAGCGACCACAGGCCGCACATGAGCAGCAGCGCGCGCGTGCGCCGCCTGCCGGAGACGAGCCGCAGCACGAGGATCTGCACGACGACGATGACGGCCGTGTTCGCCGCGTACGCCCAGCCGAGCACCTGCGTCGAGACGTGCGCCACGCTGCGGGCGAAGGCCTGGAATCCGACTCCGAACTGCGCGTAGCCGATGAAGGCCGTGATGAATCCGAGCAGCACGAGCAGCCGCATCGTCGGCTCGCGCAGCACCTGCGCGTAACCGCCGCGCGGCGCGTCGCCGTCAGGGCTCGAGGGGTGCTCGACGCGTCCGCCGTGGTGTCGCAGCGGACCCAGGTACAGCGCGAGTGGGACGAGGAACGTCGCGGCGTCGATGACGTACACGAGCTCGAACGTCGACGGCCGCGTCACGTCGACGATGGCCCCGCCGAGCACCCCGCCGATGCCCATGCCCAGGTTGAGCAGCGTGAAGTTGAGACCGAAGAAGAACTGCCGTTGGTCCGACGGCATGACGCTCGCGACCATCGCCTGCACGGCCGGGAAGATCACCCCCGTCGCGATTCCGGAGAGCGTCAATGCCAGTGCGGCCCGCCCGACGTCGTGCGCCCCGGCCATGAGCAGTTGCCCGGCGATCTCGAGCCCGACGGCCGTGATGACGACGCGACGCGCACCGACACGGTCGATGACGACACCGCCGGGGCCGACGGCGAGCAACCCGACGATCGCGGGCAGGGCCAGCAGGATGCCCGTCACCTGCAGGCTGAGGTGGCGCACCTCGTGCAGGTAGGTGACGCCGAACGGCATGATGAGGCCGGTGCCGATGAAGTCGAACACGATGCTGACGAGCATGAGCTTGGCCGCGAGCGGCAGGTCGCTCCAGCGCACACGGGCTGCGCGGGTGTCGTCGGGGCTCGTGTTGTCGTGCGTCACGCCCCCATGGTGACAGCCCGCACCGACGAGCCCCTGCGCACCCGTCGTTCCCCGGCTGTTCCCTCGACGCTGCTTGCACCGCCCGACTTGGGCGCATGCGCCGCGGTGCAGTACAGTTCTCGGCGGAGGATTCGCATAGTGGCCTAGTGCGCACGATTGGAAATCGTGTTGGGGATGAAACCCCTCATGGGTTCAAATCCCATATCCTCCGCCACACGTGATCGATGCCCCGCCGGGTTCGCCCGGCGGGGCATCGTCGTGTCTGCGCGCCGAGGGACGGTCGCCGTCGGCGTGGGTGCGCGGCCCGCCGTACACTGGGCACTTCCGGGGGTGGTTCGTCGTCGTGCGAGCCGGGTCGAAAGGATCGTGATGATGCGCCGAACCGCCAGCACTGCAGCGGTTTTCGTCGTTGCCGCAGGTGCGTTGACGGGGTGCTCGAGCGACAAGCCGAAGCAGGCTGCGCCGACGTGCCCACCCGGCAACCCGTCGCCGTCACGCACGGTCGCGTGGTCGAGCATCTACGCCAACGTCTACAACGCGAGCGACCGCAGCGGTGAGGGTGCCACCGTCGCGAAGCAGCTCGGCTGGCGCGGCATGCACACGCTGGACGTCAAGAACGACCCATTGAGCGACGATCGTCCGACCCCCAAGTTCGCCGAGATCCGGTACGGCAAGAACGGCCGCACGATCGCGCTCAACGTCGCCAAGCAGATCCCCCACGCAAACCTGTATCAGGACGAGCGCACGGATCCGACGATCGACATCGTCATCGGCAACAAGTTCTCGCTGACGCCGCGCCCGCCGCGCGCGGTGAAGGACGTCTCCGTCACCGTCCTCAACACGACGTTCATGCCGGGCCTCGCGGCGGACGTCGCCGGTCGGCTCGGCAAACAGGGTTTCCACGCGGACGCCGAGGCGAACGACAAGGCGTACTATCCGAACGACTCCGCCGTCATCGTGTACGACGAGGAGGGCCTGCCCGACGCGCAGCGCCTGCAGATGAGTATCCCCGGTTCGCGGTTGCTGCAGGACACGCAGACGAAGGGCGCTGTCGACATCAAGGGTTCGACCGTGCGCCTGTATCTGGGTTCGAAGTGGCCGACGAACGGCAAGGTCGTGCCCTTGTCGCAGGCGACGGCGTCGCCGAATGCGTCGCCGTCAGCGTCGGGCGGCTGCTGAGGGAAACAAGCTCTGGCAGGTGGAAGTCACACGAGGGACGCCCTGGTCGGGCGTCCCTCGTGTGCCGTGGGTGCGCGCGTCCCTGGTGCGCCGATCGTCAGCGTCGGCGGGCGGTGCCGAAGAGGCTGCGGGTGATCTCGCGGCCGATCTGGGTGCCGGCGGAGCGCATGAACGACTTGAAGGCGGAGGAGTGGACGACCTGGCTGACCATGCCGGGTTCTTCCTTCTCCTTCTTGGCGGGCGCGTGGGGCGCTTCGGGAGCGGGTGGGTTCTGCGTCGCGTCCGCGTCGTTCCCCGCACCCGCTGTGTCGGGCGTCAGGCGTCCCTGCAGTTTCTCGTAGGCCGATTCGCGGTCGATCGCTTCGGAGTACTTGGGTGCGAGCGGCGACGACGACACGATGCGGTCCATCGTCTCGGGTGAGGCCGGGCCCATCTTCGACGTCGGTGCGAGCATGCGCGTCCAGGCGACGGGCGTCGGGGCGCCGGTCTCCGACAGCACGGTGACGATCGCTTCGCCGGTGCCGAGCGTCGTCAGCAGCTCTTCGAGGTCGTAGCCGCTCTTGGGGAAGGTGCGCACGGTCGCGGTGAGCGCCTTCTGGTCGTCGGGCGTGAAGGCGCGCAGCGCGTGCTGGACGCGGTTGCCGAGCTGGCCGAGGACGCCGGACGGCACGTCCTTGGGCGTCTGGGTGACGAAGAAGACGCCGACGCCCTTGGAGCGGATGAGGCGGACGGTCTGCTCGATCTGGTCGACGAACGCCTTGCTCGACTCGTCGAACAGCAGATGCGCCTCGTCGAAGAAGAACACGAGCTTCGGCTTGTCGAGGTCGCCCGCTTCGGGCAGTTCCTGGAAGAGGTCGGCGAGCATCCACATGAGGAACGTCGAGAACAGTGCGGGCTTCTCGGCCACGCTCGGCAGTTCGAGGCAGGTGATGATGCCGCGCCCGTCGGCGCCGGTGCGCATGAGGTCGGACGTGGCGAACTCGGGTTCGCCGAAGAACACCTCGGCGCCGCCATCGGCGAACGCGATGAGGTTGCGCAGGATGACGCCGGCCGTCGCGGAGCTGAGCCCGCCGAGGTTCTTGAGGTCGGCCTTGCCCTCGTCGGACGTCAGGTGCGTGATGACGGCGCGCAGGTCCTTGAGGTCGAGCAGGGCGAGCCCGTTGGCGTCGGCGTAGTGGAAGATGAGGCCGAGGCTGGATTCCTGGGTTGCGTTGAGCCCCAGCACCTTCGACAGCAGCGTCGGGCCGAACGAGGTGACGGTGGCACGCACAGGCACACCCTTGCCCTCGCCGCCGAGGCTGAGGTATTCGACGTCGAAGCCCTTGCCCTCCCACGCCTGCCCGACGTCCTTCGCGCGGGCGGCGACCTTGTCGTTCGACTCACCCGGTTCGGCGAGACCGGACAGGTCGCCCTTGATGTCGGCCATGAAGACGGGCACGCCGTTGGTGGCGAGCTGCTCGGCCATGAGCTGCAGCGTCTTGGTCTTGCCCGTTCCGGTGGCGCCGGCGATGAGGCCGTGGCGGTTCATCATCGACAGCGGCAGGCGCACCTGCACGTCGGGCTTGGCGGTGTTGTCCTCGACGGCTGCGCCGAGCTCGAGGGAGGCGCCGTCGAAGGCGTATCCGCTGCGGATGGCTTCGAGCTGATTCTTTTCGGTCACGTCGTGAGCGTATCCGCCCGGCGCGTGCGCGCCCAGCACTGTCGGCACATAAAATAGGGCCGTGATCTTCAAGGCCGTGGGCGATTCGCGCCCCTACCCCGACCATGGCCTCGTCACGCCCAAGGACTGGTCGCCGGTGACGCCTCGGGTGGTGCGTCTGGCGGATCTGACGACGACTCGTACGACGCTCGATCTGTCGGCGCTATTGTCGGAGGATTCGACGTTCTACGGCGACATCTTCGCGCATGTCGTCGCGTACGAGAACGAGTTGTACTTGGAGGACGGTCTGCATCGCGCCTTGCGGGCCGCCTTGCAGTCGCGCGCCACCTTCCACGCAAGGGTCTTGTCCCTATGAGTTATGTCCGCGACAACGGTCTCGCTCGGGCGCGCAAGCGTCGCGAGCGCCGTTCCATCGCCATCCTCGTCTTCTGCGCGCTGCTCGTGCTCGGCGCGATCGTGTTCGCGGCGACGTTCATCTCGTCGCCGAGCAAGCAGAGCGGCCCATGTCCGAACGGGACGGTGAGCTCGGCGCCGCCGGAGAGCGCATCGTTCACGCTCAACGTCTACAACGCGAGCGGGTCGAAGGGTGCGGCGGCAACGGCTGCGGAGGCGTTGCGCACGCACGGGTTCAGGATGGGTGTCGTCGGCAACGACCCGTATCAACACAGCGAGGACGGTGTCGGCGAGGTGCGTTTCGGCCCTGACGGCGCGGCGCTGGCGAAGCGGTATGTCGCGACGTTGGTGCCGGGCGCGAAGCTCGTGCAGGACGGGCGTGACGGCAACAGTGTGGATGTCGTCGTCGGTTCGTCGTTCCCGACGATCGCTGCGGCGCCTGCGTCGCCGTCGCCGTCGCCGGTGTGCAAGTGACGGTTCGTTCATCTCGTTTTTGCTCCGACGCATCGCTGTTGTAATGTTCTTACCGGTGGCGTGTCCGAGCGGCCTAAGGAGCACGCCTCGAAAGCGTGTGTGGGGGTAACTCCACCGTGGGTTCAAATCCCACCGCCACCGCCAGAGATGCGGAAGACCCCCTCCGGGATCAGCGACGAAGTCGCCCCGGAGGGGGTCTTCCGCATCTCTGAATGAGCACGGGGGATTTGGGAGGAGCGCCATGCGCGCGAGCGAAGCGAGCCCGCGTGCCGCGACGGAGTCCCACCGCCACATGACGCACACGCGACACGCACTTGACCCACCCTCGACGCGTCGCTGACGCCACACCGGCCGCACCTGCGACCCACCACCTGCCGTACCCAAGACGACGCACCGCCAGCATCATCGACCGGAGTTGCGACGCAATATTCTTGTGGCTGTAGCAACTCCACCACACTTGGTCACATGTCTAGCTACGATGGCAGCGCTGAACAACCAGGCAGCACGCAACCCACACCTGTGGGGGAGCACACACTCCCACCGAACGGGTAAAATTCTCTACACGAACGCGTGAACTCTTCACCCTCGCCCGCTTGCATCGTCCTAGTTATCGGCCGCCAGTGCCAGGCGAAGCACGCCCGCAGAACAAAAAGAGCACAGACGGTGTATAAAGTGTTCAAGGAGCGAACGTGGGTTCCCTCCTGTGCAACATGGGTTTTCTGCAAACCCTGAACCTGCCTGAAGGAGCTCCGATGCCGTCGCCCGTCAGAGATCGCATGATCTCCGGTGCCCTCGACCTGCTCGCCCGCCGTGGCCTGCAGGCCACCTCGTTCGCAGAGGTGACGCAGGCGACGCAGACACCGCGCGGCTCGATCTATCACCACTTCCCCGGCGGCAAGCAGGAACTCGTTCTCGCCGCCATCGACCTCAACGCCCAGCAGTGGCTCGACGTCGTGGCGTCGGTCGAACGTCGTTCGCCTGAACAAGTCGTCAGCGAACTGCTCGGCCGCCTGCGGACCTACCTCGACGAGACGAAGTTCGAGGCCGGCTCGGCCGTCGGCGCGGTCACCGTAGCTGCCGAGAACCCGACGCAGCTCGAACGCTGCCGTGCAGCGTTCGACGCGTTCAAGGGTGGCCTCGCGAAGGCCCTGACCGACTGCAGCGTCACCACTGCCGCAGCGCGCGAGTACGCGAGCCTGCTCACGAGCTCGATGATCGGCATGACGATGACGGCCCGCGCAGCTCGCAGTTACGACGGTTTCGACGCGAGCGCCCGCCAGCTCGTCGACAGCGCGCGTCGCCTGCCGCGCAGCTGACCTGAACGCCTCCTCGCCGGGATCACCCACCTGCGACGGCGCGATGACGTCGTGTCGCACCCACCGCCCGCTCGCGTCCACGACGATGGACCCATGACCTCGCACGAGCCTTTCGACGAGCACGCCTCCCGACCCAACGGCACCGATTCGTGGCTGAGTGGCGCCGCCGCAGAACCGGCAGGCCGGCGGGCGGGCAGGGGCAGCGCAGGCGACGAACGGCCCGATCTGAACCTGTCCGTCACGGCCGTCGTGCTCGCCGGCGGCACGTCGCGGCGCTTCGGCGGCGCTCAGGACGACAAGCTGGACGTATCGCTCGGCGCCCGCAGCGTGCTCGATTCGACGCTGGCCTCGCTCCCGACATCATGGCCCGTCATCGTCGTCGGTCCGCCGCGCGCGATCCGTCGCGAGCAGGTCACCTGGGTGCAGGAGGATCCGCCCCTGGGCGGCCCGGTCGCTGCCCTGGCGCGGGCGCTCGACGTCAGCACCGGCGAGTGGATAGCCCTCGTCGCCGGCGACACGCCCCGGGGCGGCCATGCCCTCCCCGGCCTCCTCGACGCGGCGTTGACGATGCGGGCGACCAGCACGTCCTGCCTCGACGGAGCGGTCGCCGTCGTCGATGGCCGTCGTCAGCCGCTTCTCGCGGTGTATCGCGCCGATGCCCTGGCCGCGGCCTGCGAGGCGATCGGGAACCCTGCCGGCGCGTCGATGCGTGCGTTGCTTGCATCCCTCGCTCTCGCTGAGACCCCCGTCGACCCGGGCGACGCCCGCGACGTCGACACCGTCGACGATCTGGCGTTTCATCGTGCGCGGGGCGCGTCGTAGGGTCGAGGAATGAAGGCGATCATGCTGTCCGAATTCGGTGACGAGAACGTCATGACCCTCGCCGAGGTGCCCGATCTGCCCGCGCCCGAGGGCGACTCGGTGCGCATCAAGGTCGCCGCGGCGGGCGTCAACCGCGCGGACCTGCTGCAGCGTCAGGGGCACTATCCGCCGCCTGCCGGAGAATCCGACATCCTCGGCCTCGAGGTCTCCGGCACCATCGACGCGCTCGGGCCCGACGTCGTCGGCTGGCGCGTCGGCGACGAGGTGTGCGCGCTGCTTGCGGGCGGCGGCTACGCCGAGTACGTCAACGTCCGCGTCGGCCAGGTGCTGCCCGTGCCGCGCGGCGTCGATCTCGTGACGGCCGCCGCGTTGCCGGAGGTGGCCGCGACGGTGTGGTCCAACGTCGTCTTCACCGCTGACCTGCAGCCCGGTGAACTGCTGCTCGTGCACGGCGGCAGCAGCGGCATCGGCACGATGGCGATCCAGTTGGCGACGGCGCTCGGCGCGCGCGTCGCCGTCACCGCCGGTTCGGCCGAAAAGCTCGCCGCATGCAAGGCGCTCGGCGCACAGACCCTCATCAACTACCGCGAGGAGGACTTCGTCGACGCCGTCGCGGCCGAGGGTGGCGCCAACGTCATCCTCGATGTCGTGGGCGCCAAGTACCTGAGCCGCAACATCGACGCTCTCGCGCCCAACGGCCGGCTCGTCATCATCGGCATGCAGGGCGGGGCCAAGGCCGAGCTCGACCTCGCGAAACTGCTCGCCAAGCGCGCCCAGGTGACGGCGACGTCGCTGCGTTCGCGTCCGCTCGCGGAGAAGGCCGCGATCGTGCGCGAGGTGCGCGACACGGTGTGGCCGCTCGTCGAATCGGGCGCCGTGCGGCCTATCGTCCACGCCACCTACCCGCTCGCGCAGGCAGCGGACGCGCACCGCGAACTCGCCGCGTCGGGGCACATCGGCAAGGTGCTGCTCACGCTCTGAGCGCGGCACGCTCTGCAACGGGGTAAGCGGAGTGACTGGGCGGCCGGGTGCGGGGTGCGCCGGCCCGGCGCACCTCTGGGAGCTGCGATCCCGCATGACAGGGTTTCAGCCCTGACCTGCGCATGCGGAACCCCGTGGGGCATGCGTCGATGCCTTCCTCCTCCCCTCGCTGACCTCCACACCCGACGCCCCGTCACCCGTCGATTCAAGGCCCCCCTTCAAATC